>CAZENC010000397.1:1319-3085 GCA_964513115.1 uncultured Desulfobacteraceae bacterium
TATAGCTGAACAACTACTTCGCTTACTCCCATCCCGAAGCCGCGATGATTCATCAGCCGGGCATGCAAATGCCGGGATGTTTGCTGCACGAGCAGAGGAAGAAATTGCCTATTATAGAGAAAAGAATCCTGAGATTTGCGCGACTGTGGAGATCAGGAAGGACATAACCGGTCTTTTGGTATCCCATGGAAAGCTTTTAATTGGTAATTCGATCAAGGTTCCTGTGTCCAGAATCGAAGCACTGGTACAGCATGAGTTAGGCACTCATCTGCTAACCTACCTTAATGGTAAGACTCAACGCTTCAAGCAGCTTTATTCAGGTCTGGCAGGTTATGAAGAATTGCAGGAAGGTTTAGCAGTGTTGGCAGAGTACCTGACGGGAGGTTTGTCCCGTCCACGTATCAGGCTTCTTGCAGCACGGGTTATCGCCGTAAAACTACTCCTCAATGGAGCATCCTTTTTGGACACTTTTAGAGAGTTGAATCGTAAATTTGATTTTGAAAAGCGCACGGCCTTTATGACTACTATGAGAGTGTATCGTGCCGGAGGACTAACAAAGGACGCTATCTATCTAAAAGGATTTCTGGGCATAATTAAATATTTGAAAAATGACGGGACGTTGGATCCGCTTTTTGTGGGCAAAATCGGTTCCATGCATATTCCAATTATCAAAGAACTACAGTGGCGTAAGGTTATCAATCCTCCTTTGTTGCGGCCCCGCTATTTAGAAGATCCTACGGTTCAGGAAAAACTTGCACACCTCATAAGCATAAACTTCATAGAAGAAATGATCAAAAGGAGAAAAACATGAGACTCGGATTGATGGTTAATGATATCAAGACAGAAGAACCGGGTTATACGACTATCCGCCTGGCTATGGCCGCTATCAACCTGGGGCACGAGGTCTGGTTGATGGGTGCGGGCGACTTTGCATACGATGCCGATGAAAGCATACGGGCCCGTGCCCGATCTGTTCCGAAGAAACGGTATAAATCTTCCGAAACATTCTTATCCGATCTTCAGGGCAAAAAGGCGAGAACAGAGCGAATTACGGTTGATGAACTGGATGTGTTAATGCTTCGGAGTGATCCTTCCAATGATACGGGTATGCGTGTATGGGCCCAGGCTTCCGGGATCATATTTGGCCGGGTTGCCATGAGACATGGAGTCATTGTTCTAAATGATCCGAACGGCCTATCCAAAGCCATGAACAAAATGTACTTTCAGCTTTTTCCAGAAGAGGTCAGACCAAAGACTGTGATAACTCGAGATAGGAATGAAATCAAGGAATTTCACCGAGAAATGGGAGGAAATATCGTTTTAAAACCTCTTCAGGGATCAGGAGGCCAGGGGGTTTTCTTAGTTCGTCCGGATGATATGCCGAACCTGAACCAAATGGTGGAATCTGTAAGCCGAGATGGTTACGTTATTGCACAGGAGTATTTACCCGGGGCAATCGAGGGCGATACGCGTCTTTTCATCATGAACGGCGAGCCGCTTAGATATAGGGGCAAGTACGCGGCCTTCAGACGGGTGCGCTCTGGTGATGACATGCGAAGTAATATACACGCAGGTGGAAAACTCCGGGAGGCCACCATTACGGAAACACACCTAAAGGTAGCAGAAATCGTTCGCCCCAAACTGGTACAGGATGGTATGTTCCTTGTGGGATTGGACATTGTGGGCGATAAATTAATGGAGATAAACGTTTTCAGCCCGGGCGGTCTCGGCAGTGCGCAAAAGTTCGAAAAAGTGAACTTCACACA
>CAZENC010000398.1:0-3076 GCA_964513115.1 uncultured Desulfobacteraceae bacterium
CGAGAAGCTCATTAAACAGTTGCAAAACCACTGGCTGCTCGGTAAGGCTGCCGGAGAGCAAGAATATCCGAAACGCATCTCACCCGTGGAGGCTGGAAGATGATCCTGATGACCCCCTCTCTGAATATTCGGCACTGGATATTTGTGGTTCTAATGATGGCAGGTATCACCATATGCCTTTCGTATTGTGTTCCAATGAATGTTACAAAGCCTGAAGTGCGGGAGGATGACCGCCTGGAACAATTGAACAATTCTGCTCGGGCAGCATTCACTCAGGGTGCTATCAGCCAGGCTGAGAAGCTTTACGAAAGGGTTCTCAAGCGGGCCTACATAAGAGATGATCTCCCGGCCATAGTTGATGCCAAATATAACCTCGGGGTATGCCGTTTGAGACTTCGCCGTTATGAATTGGCCTTGGCTACAGTGCTAAGTGCTGAGCAAGACGCCGCTGGAATCGGTGACCAGCCTCTTGCCGATATATTACTAATGGAAGCCCAACTCCTTTACCGTATGGGAAAGGAAGATGATGCATGGCATATAGTTGAGAAATTGGTTAAAGAGATTCAGTTCATTCCTCAAGAGACATCAGCTATGCTTCATGCCCTGCGAGGTAGAATTGCGTGCAAACGTGGGGACATTCATACAGCAAGAGAGGAACTCGCAGCCATGGGAGAGGTGAATGCTGATCAGCTGCTTGCCGAACGTGCCGAATTGATCGGATGTATAGCACTTAAGGAGGGTGAATTCCAAACGGCATCCGGAGCTTTTGACGAGGCGGCGGACTTTCATCGTAAGGCGTTGCATTATGTCCTTATGGCTGAGGCACTGAACCGCGCAGGTACGGCCTATGAACAGAGTGGGGAACCGGGTACGGCGGCCAATAGATTCCTGAGAGCCGGACGCAGTGCTCAGCTTCAGGAAATGGCGGAAGAGGCTATTCAGTGGTTGACACTGGCCTCCACACTTGCCAGGCACGCTGGAAATACTGATATAGCAGAGGAGGCTGACCGGCGTCTTTCAGAGATAAGGGCAACTAAGGCTCGACGTTAAAGATGTAGAAAAAGACAAAACAATCTGGTTCCTCTCTAAGCGAAGACCTGATCGAGGCTTTTGCTGACGAGAGCCTGACCGAAAGCAGATTTATTAACGAAATTATGATATCTAGTGTCCTGTCATATAATTAAGTTGTCATCTCGACCGACCCGTCCTCCGCAGTAGCTTTGCTACGGAGAGTGGAAGGGAGAGATCTTGAAACGCATTGTTATAATAAAGATTTCTCACCTTGCTCGAAATGACATTTGTGTACGTCATTTGTTAGACATGACATTAGGTAAAAAAAGATATAAGGGGGACAATTCCATGCAAAAGAAAAAATTTTCAGTGCTTGTCATTGCTGTTTTTATTTTAGGTTCCTGTGCCGGAACTCAAATATTTCCAACCGCCGAGAGTGAGTTTGAAAAAGGTCTTGCACTGTTTAATGAAGGAAAATATGAACAGGCACTTCCGTATTTTACAAAGGCGACCGAAATGGATGCCAATCATATAAAATCCTACCTGTACATGGGTCGATCTTATCTGAAATTGAACAGATGGATCGACGCCATTTCCCCATTGAAAAAGGCCTACAGTCTGGCTCCGCAGGGAACAACGAAAGCAATCACCGGCGACCTGTTCAACGCCTTTTTGGGTGCGGGAGTCGCCGAGTTTCAGAAGGGCAATTATCAGGGGGCTATCGATTTTCTGAAAGAAAGCCTCAACTTGAAACCCGGATCTAAAGAGGTCCTGGGACAACTTGGTAAAACACTGCTCGCCTTTGGCACAAAGTTGCTGTCGGAGAAAAAGATACCGGAAGCCATCTCTGCCTATAAAGAAGCTCTTGACATATCACCCGGTAATTTTGCCGCATATCTCGGACTCGCCAAGGCATTTTTTAAAAGTGGTGATTTTGGAAAGGCCCTGGACGCAGTCAAAGAATCTTTAAACATCGATCCGAATAGCAAGGAAGCATATTCTCTGTTTTTAGAGTTACTGAAAGGAAAATAGGGGACGTAAAATTATAAGTTGTTGTGAAGAGGGTGAAGAGGGGGAGTCCCCATCTTACTTTTGGCGGTGGAATGAGCCGTATATCTTATATGGGTTGCGTTTGAGGTCTTTATGGTTGGCCAGAGCCAGGTAAAAAGCTCCTACCGCGAGTTCAGCACAGTGGATGTTTTCGGGTGGCAGGGTCTCCAAATATTTAATGACATCTTCCGTGCTTATATCCCATGCCTCATCAAGGCTTTTCCCTTCCGCAAGCTCCGCCACAGTGTTGGCACATGCATTTGTGCTCATACAGCCGTCCGTATCGAAAGAGACTGAGGCAATTCGATCACCTCGCACGGTCAAAAACATTTCTACAGTATCACCGCATTCTCCCGTACGCTTTCCGTACCCGTCGGGTCTTTCTATGATCTCTCGCCTGTCGGTGCGAAATGCCATCTCCAAGTAACGCAGGGAATGGTCCTGCCATAAATCAATTTTTTCTTGGCGCATGCCCTGCCTTTGTTTAGGACTATCGTCTTTCAAATCATATTCCTTCCTTAATAAAAGCTGCTCAATTACCGCCCTCAAAGAAGCTGGGTTAGAATTCGTCATCCCGGTAAAGGGCATTTGTTCTGTATTTCTGGATTCCGGATCTTGCAACGTATAGCATCGCTCGTCCGGAATGACAGGGTTTTCTCATTACAACACAGCCTCAAAACAAATGCCCTCATATTCCATAGCCGCTTATAGCTTGAGCCAGCGAAGGTATGTGACTCTTCGAAAGGCCGCCTCTTTCGGATAAAAAACCCTTTGTCCTGTGCCGCGGCCCGAGTCGTGGTCTGCATTGGAACAGACTCATGGTATCCATTACCTTTCGTCCGCGCAGGCCGCAGGGAGGGCCGCCTGCAACTTAGGAGTAGATGCGGACTGGAGAAGAGTGTCATGCCGAGCCGTTAGACCGGCAGTGCCAACCCATAGAACCGCACACAACCGGCGCATCATTATTTTAAAGTCAAATTCCCTGCAATGTCCGGAGAATATGGAAAACAGGGTC
>CAZENC010000399.1:0-3066 GCA_964513115.1 uncultured Desulfobacteraceae bacterium
GCCGGATTTTTCGAGAGCCTGTTATTGGCCTTTAAACGTGGGCTTTCCCTTACCTACGCTGGTGAGGCCTGTCAGGGCATCGGCAGTTGCGAAGAGCTCGTTTAAGTGAACAAGCTCCTGCTTTACCCCTTCGGCTAAAGGCAATTCATATCCGGTATCAATTATTTCATTCACGAGCCGGAGTGCAATGGGCGCCTTGCCGGCTATCATCTTGGCTGTCTTGGCCTCCAGGGGATCATCGCTTTCAAGGTATTTGCCATCCAGCCACGCGCCTATGTTCTCATCTGAAAAAAGTTCTTTGATTTTGAGCCACTCTGGAGGCAGTTCTTCTAATCTTCCGCCCTTTTTGGGGACCAGGTTTCCCTCGGAAATAAGGGTCAGTATCTTTTCATTAATTTCCTCCGGGTCGAAGACATAGTCCACAAGCCCGATTGCGAGCGCTTCTTCTGCAGTAATAAGACGGCCGGTAAATATAAAGTATTTGGCAAGTTCTTTCCCTATAAAGCGGCTTGTTCTCTGGGTGCCGCCGAGGCCCGGATAGATCCCGATTCCCGTTTCAGGGAAACCCATTAGAGCCTTGGGAGTGGCGGCTATCACGTCTGTGGAAAGTGCCAGTTCCAGCCCGCCGCCGAGGGCCAGCCCATCCATCTTGGCCACTACCGTCTTCTTGCTCTCGTCAATACGCAAAAACACATCCTGGCCGTATGAAGTGAAGCTATAATTGTCATCCAGGCGGTCATTTTTGATGCATTGAACAAAGAACCCTATGTCTGCGCCCGCCACAAAGGCCTTTCCGGCACTATCCAGTATAACGGCTTTGGTATCGGGGTCCGACTCGGCCTCCATAAATGCCTCATCCAGTTGTTTCACAATTGTTCCGTTAAGGGCATTCATGGCATCGGGCCGGGATATGGTCACTCTGCCGACGTTACCATCTCGGCGGTATTTCACATACCGGATGTCCCATGGTTCACCTTTTTCATATTGGCTACTTAAATGATGTGGAACAGTGATATCCGGCCAGGCCTTCAGGAGATCTTCAACAAGTTTATACGCCTTTTCGATTCCAACGCGGTTCATCAGTTCAAAAGGACCTTTTCTCCAGCGCAGGCCAACCTTTGCGCCCAGCTCAATGTCACCCATATCTGTGACTCCCTCTTCCAGAAGGGCGGTCACCACATAGAAGACCGCTGCCAGAAGCCTGTCCGCTACCTTTTCAATGTTATCTTTTTCCACTTCACCCTCCAGGGGCCACAGTTCGCCCGATTCAAACTGGGCCTTGAGACCTGCGGATGGGGCGTAAAAAGGACCGAGCTGAGCTGCAAGGGATTCGCAGGAATGATGGGCAATGGGAATACCTGACACATTCATCAGCTTGAAAGGCCCCATTCCAATCCCAAAAGCGTCCATGGCCGCCTTATCAATTGTAGGAATATTTGCAAGGCCCTCTTCCTGAATTCGTGTTGTCTCATTAAGCCAGGGCACAAAAAAGCGGTTGACAGCAAATCCGGGGGCATCTTTGACAAGGATATCGGTCTTTCCGGTTAGCTGAGAGAATTGTTTGCAGGCAGCAACAGTTTCCGGGGAGGTTTGAGTCCCAGGAATGATCTCCATCAGCCGGTTTTTTGCCGGATGGTAAAAGAAATGGAGACCCACGAAGCGGTCGGCCCGGTTGGTGGCCTTGGCCAATTCTTCAACTGAGAAGGAAGATGTGTTGGTTGCAAGAATAGTCTCTGATTTACACACTTCATCCAGTGTGGAAAAAAGATCTTTTTTTACCTCCATGTCTTCGAAAACAGCCTCTATTACAAGATCACAGTCCTTTGTATCTGCCAAATCAGTGGTTCCCTGAATACGTGCCATAATGTCATCAACCTGCTCCGGCCTTAATATTTTTCGTTCCACTGCCTCTTTAAGGGTTGCTCGAATATTGTTGAGCCCATTTTCCACAAATTCCGGTTTGATATCTACCATGACTACAGAAAGCCCTTCTTGGGCGGTTTTCTGAACGATTCCGCTTCCCATATTGCCCGCGCCAATAATTCCAATTTTTTTCATTTCTAAAACCTCCGTGTATTCCTCAAAAATATTTTCTTCCACTTAGCAGATGCTGAAGGGATAGTCAACCATTGCCTCCTGCCACCATCCGATGAGAGAAATTTTATGTTGAATAACTGTCAAATTCACGGAATTTGGACCAAAAAGCCGCGGTGTGACTGGCGTTAAGCTTCTGATTTTAATGGTATTTTAGGCAATCGTATTAATAGTGGGCGGTGAAGAAAAATTATTTTTAAAATTTACTTGACAGTAACGTAAAGGCATGTATACTTACCGATCAGTATATTAAAGGGGAGTAAATTTTTTTGCTCTATATCCATGCATGTTATTATAGCTTTGAGCCCAAATACCCAACTATTACTCTGGCAGGAATTACTCGACGCCATATCCCAATTTTGACCTTGTTCAGCATGCGAAATGCGTAGTTTATTGGCATCGAGCGCAATCATTTGCAAGGTATGATTTCCGACTGAAACAAAATCTGCAAAGGTGCCGCATTCGGAATGGCGGACATTAAAGATGTGATTGAAAAAGAAGGGGGTTAATCAATGAATATTCCTGGAATAATTGCGAGAAACGCCCGGCTTTATCCGAACGAGAAAGCACTTGTAGATACTAATCCGAGCAAGAACATACGAGAAGAAGTCACTTGGAGGGAATTCGACGAAAGGATCAATAAAGTCGCAAATGCACTGATCGATAAAGGAATAAAACCGGGGGATAAGGTCAGCCAGATCATGTACAATTCCACTAGATTTCTGGAGATTTTTCTTGGAATTCTCCGTTCAGGAGCTTGGGCTGCACCCCTCAGTTTCAGGCTCACATCCGAAGAAATCGAGTATTGCAATAGTATTTCTGGAGCCAAATTATTATTTTTGGGTGAAGAGTTCGAAGAAAAAGTACAGGTTATTAGGCGTCGTTCAACAAGGCTTGAAGATTATATATTCTTAGGAAAGTCGACTCCTGAGGGAATGGAAGATTATGAAGACTTCTTGTCAAGCGCCAAAT
>CAZENC010000400.1:0-3048 GCA_964513115.1 uncultured Desulfobacteraceae bacterium
GAGAGGCAAAAAGCCCGGGCACCTATTCCGTGAGTTCACTCTCTACAGCAATTACCGCCCTCTTTGCAGCAGGAGGGCCTACCAAAAAGGGCAGCCTTCGAGGCATCAAAATATTCAGAACAGGTGAACAGCTCAGGTCCCTCGACCTATATGAGTTTTTCATCAGGGGTAACAAAGGGGATGATATTCGGCTACAACCCGGGGATACAGTTTTTATTCCCGTATTGGGACCTGTTGTGGGTATAGCAGGCTGTGTAAAGCGACCGGCAATCTACGAGTTGAAGGAGGCACAAACAACGATTGATGACGTTATTGAGCTTGCCGGAGGCGTTTTACCTGTTGGATACCTTCAGAACGTCGTGATCGAACGGGTGGAAGGCAATAAGAGAAGAGTTATCAGGAGCTTTAACCTGGATCCATCTCATGAAATAACCAATGTTAACCTTTCAATGTCCCTGAAAGACGGCGATGTAATCAAGGTTTATCCGGTACATAAGGAAACCCGTGAAGTAGTCTATCTGGAAGGTCACGTCAAGTACCCACGGGAGTATGAATTAAGGTCGGGAATGAAACTCAGCGACATAATCCCATCTTATGACTATTTACTTCCCGAACCCTATTTGCCCCAGGCAGAGATCATCCGGCTTATGCCCCCGGACCTACATCCTGAAATACTCGAATTCAATCTCAGTGCCCTCCTGAATGGAGATCCCGATCAAAATCTCCTTCTGCAAGACCAGGACCGGGTGATAATATATGATAAGTGGGAAAAAAGAGAAAAACCGGAAGTTACCATCAGGGGTGCGGTACGTAATCCAGGCACATATCGACTTTATAAGGGTATGACGGTAAAGGATTTGATATTCCAGGCGGGAAACCTTGATAACAGTGCCTACCAGGAAAATGCCGACCTGTCCAGGGCAGTCCCGGGCGAAACAGGCACCGACATCATGAAAGTGACCTTTTGCCCGCGCAAGGCCATGGCAGGAAATCCCGCGGAAAATTTGTTGTTACAGCAAGACGATCAGGTATACATAAGGGAAATTCCGCAATACAGCCAGGCCCTGGAACGAAAGGTTTTTCTGGAAGGCGAATTCCTCTTTCCCGGAGAGTATGCTTTTTCAGAAGGCGAGCGTATTACTTCAGTCATTGAAAGGGCGGGAGGTCTTACGGAAGAGGCATATCCATTTGGTGCCGTGTTTCTTCGGTCATCCGTAAAGGAAGTTCAAAGGGAGCGCCTGAAAGAATACGTCAGCAAATTGGAACAGGATATTTTTGCAATGACTGCCCTCTCCGCTGAAACGGCAACTGACAAAGAGCAGGCCGCTGCCCTGGCCCAAGGCCTGGCTTCTAAAAGGGAGTTGCTGGAAAAATTAAGAACCGCTGAGCCCACCGGCCGCATGGTCATAGATCTGCGGGAGGTGCTTGTACTGTCTTCATCTCCTTATAATTTTGAATTGAGACCTGAAGATCGTTTAATTGTCAAAAAAAGGCCGGACAGCGTCAATGTCCTTGGAGAGGTCTACAACCCCACGGCCCTTTTTGCCGAAAAGGGTAAAAACGTGGGTTATTATCTCAATCTGGTAGGCGGTCCCACCGAAAATGCTGAAGATGACGAGATTTATATAGTCAAGGCCAATGGAAGCGTGATCAGCAAGAGCCAGGGGGGGGTTTTCGGGCTTGTAAGCTGGGACTCCGCAAAACATAGGTGGACCTTGGGAGGTTTTAACTCCATAAAACTTGACCCGGGTGATACCGTAATTGTCCCAAGGAAGGTGGAAAAATTCCCGTGGTTGAGAGTTGTCAAGGACATAACCCAGATCATGTTCCAGATAGCTGTGGCTGCTGGCGTTATCCTCGCTGCGTATTAGTTCATATTTAGAATTCTAAGCATAAAATTATAAATAAATTCGAAATCCAAAGCACGAAATTCGAAACAATATCTAATGACAAAAATTCAAATGTCCTAAACAAAATACCTTATCCCTGTGCCTTCATTTTGCTTGTTTTTGTCATTGAAGTATTTGATATTCGGATTTGTTTCGGCCCGCCCTGGCGCGATTTAATTGGTACTGAATATTATTTCTTTCGTCTATTAGAGGCGAAAGGTTTGGAACCAATTCCTTAGATATCAGGTCTGGGCCAGGGATTTCGATATTAGACCTGCCCGCCCATAGCCTTGTTGCCCGAAATACCTGATAACTCATACTTGGCTACTGCTGGCAAGATTCGTAAGATGAAGCATATACGGCAATGGCAGGCGGGTATTCGGATTTCGGATTTTAAACGCATTTTTCCGACACACTAAATTTGGTTAGATTGTTAAATCTATTACCGGGACACAACAATTAGGTGCACAAATGAACCAGATGAACCAGACAGAACACCCCGAATATTTGGAAGATGAGATCAACCTCGTTGATCTTTTCATGGTGCTTTTTAAACGCAAAAAGATGATCTTTTTTATTGTCTTTTTTACATTCGTTTTATCCGTTACCATAAGCCTGGTCTTGCCCAAAATGTACACGGCTACTGCCCGCATTCTTCCTCCCCAGGAATCAAAATCCGCTTTAACCGGCCTCTTTGCCCAGGCCGGCGGTCTGCTCAGTGATTTGGCCAGCGGTTTTATCACCGGGAAAGCCGGACCTGAACTGTATGTGGGTATCCTGGAAAGCCGCACCGTGGCAGACATGCTGATAAGGGAATTCGACCTTAAAAAGGTGTACAAAAAGGAGTTCCTGGAGAAAACCTATAAAAAACTCGCCGACCGGAGCGATATAAAGGTCTCACGTGACACCCAGGTCATCAGCGTCTCTGTCGAGGACCGTGATCCGCAGCGGGCCGCAGAGATGGCCAACCTTTATGTTGATGCCCTGGATAAGATCAACCGTAAAGTCAATATCAGCGAAGGCCAGCGAAAACGCGCCTTTTTGGAAACGCGGCTCAAGAAGGTCAAAGAGGACCTCTTAGAGGCCGAATTAAAGCTCAAGGAGTTCCAGGAAAAATACAAGCTGGTTTCCATTGATGAACAGGCAAAGGTAGCCATTG
>CAZENC010000401.1:0-3041 GCA_964513115.1 uncultured Desulfobacteraceae bacterium
TATTTCGGAAAAAGGAAGATTATTGATCGTAATCCATACTTTTCAAGAAGAAAGCAAAGATGCTGTTACGATCAGAATTATTTCAAGCCGGAAAGCAACAAAACAAGAAATAAAAACATATGGTGAATGAACATGAGAAAAGACTATGATTTTTCAAAAGGTGAAAGAGGCAAGTTTTATCATCCAGATATGAAGCTGAACATTCCCATTTATCTCGATGAGGAAGTTTCTGCTTTAGTAGAGAAAATCGCGACGAAGAAAGGGCTTGATCGATCCTCTGTAGTGAACGATCTTCTCAGGGGCGATATAAAAATCTCCGAGGCAATGTAAGTGATAGCTTTTGGAGAACATGTAATTTGAGCAGACGCCTAAAATCTACGCTATTTAAGCAGCTCAAGCTTTAGAAAATATAATTTGTAGAAAAACCGGAGTCTACCATGCCCAGTACCCGGTACCTAATACCCGATACCCGGTATCTTGCAACTTGTAACCTGCATAAGACAAGGAGAAGCCATTGCGTAAAGATCATTCGACAAAAAGTCTTCTTTCAGACCGTGATTTGATGTACAGTGAGGATGGTGTCGATGTTTCGCTTATAAGGTGGATGCTGTCAATGACGCCAACCCAACGTTTGCAAATCCTTCAACAAAATATTAGATCGATAATGAGGTTACGTGGAGGAAAACCAAGTACTTGATTTTCTGGATATCTTCAAGATATTGTCAAAACACAAAGTGGATTTTATTGTGGTTGGAGGCGTTTGTGCTGTTCTTCATGGTGCTCCAATGACTACGTTTGATCTTGATCTGGTTCATTCTCGTTCTCCGGATAACCTCGAAAGCCTTATGAAAGCCTTACAAGAATTAAATGCGTATTATCGAGGGCGAGGAGATCAGCGTCTGAAACCAGGAATAAAACATCTTTCTTCTCCGGGCCATCAACTGCTAATAACCAAGGCTGGACCACTTGATCTTTTAGGAACCATCGGGCATAAGCATAGCTATGAAGATCTCATTAAACATACTGTTAAGTTTGAAGTCGGTGATTTGAATCTCCGTATTCTAAATCTCAGAAAACTGATCGAAGTAAAGAAGGAGACGATTACAGAGAAGGATAAGGCTGTACTTCCGATCCTGCAGCGAACGCTTGAAGAAACAACAAAAAAAGATGAATGAAAAAACCAAAGTTCTCATCGTTGATGATCATCGAGTGGTGATTGAGGGGATCAAGAGTTCCTTACAAGAGCACCCGGAATTTGAGGTGGTGGGGGAAGCTGTTGACGGGCTACAGGCCGTGGAATTTGTGAAAACCTTAAAGCCCGATATAGTCATTATGGATGTTTCCATGCCGAATCTAAACGGCATAGGGGCGACCAGGCAAATAAATCAGTTCAGCCCTGAAAGCCGGATCGTCATTTATACCATGTATTCCGATAAAGAACTCGTTATTGATCTTTTCAAGGCGGGGATATCCGCTTATGTTTTAAAAGACGACCCCTTGTCGGATCTGATTCTTGCTTTAAGGGCAGTGAAAGGCGGTGGGACCTATTTCAGTACAATGGCCCCCACGATATTAGTCAGGCACGCGGAAGAACTTGAAGAAAAAACAAAGGAGGAGGATTCTTTTGATACCTTGAGTCAGCGCGAGAAGGAGGTTTTTCTGCTACTGGCAGAGGGAAAGGGTATTAAGAAAATAGCCGATGAATTGTTCATAAGCCCGAAAACCGTAGAATCCCATAAATATAATATCATGGAAAAACTTCAAGCCACCTCCATAGTTGACCTCACCAAGATAGCTATCAGGAAAAAGTTGATCGAAGTTTAAATATCTATAAAAAGCACTTCAAGCCAAGTGATTTAGAGATCCTCTTCATTTTCCCAGATTTTGAGCAAGGCATTCTGTTGCAAAAGAAGAGCAGATTCGTCCACTCCTGATTGATCAGGCCGAACTCTCATTCGTAGGAAATCAATAAAATCAAGAACTTCTTGAACTTTTTGAGGTGGGAGGGTTTCAATGCTTTTCAGTATGTATTCCTTACTTTCCATAGAAATGGCCATGATAATCTCCTTTTGGATTTATTCTCCAATTTTTATATCATAAAAAAAAGGCAGAGAAACATCTTATGTGTCCATTATCCAATCCTCAATCCCAAGTACCCAATACCTAATACCCAATACCCAGTACCTAATACCTATTCCCCAGACACTACTGATTATTTTGATGAATCTCAAATCATTTCATGCCATAATTCCATGCAGATTGATCTGAAATTGTTTTTCTGTTATACTTCGATTGCATGGAGATAGTGCAGGAGATAAAAGATAAGGTTGCAGCTAGTCTTTATGAGTTTTCTAAACATGCGGTTGACCAATCCATCATTCGCCAAATCAGCATAGCCGAGATTGCCGATGCCATTATCTCATCAGGCGAAATCATTGAGGATTATCCTGATGATAAATATGGACCGAGCTGTCTAGTTTTGGGATTCACTCAAAATGGGAGACCGCTCCACATTCAATGCAGCTATCCGAGCCGTGCTCTCGTTAAATTGGTAACAGTTTACGAGCCGGACAAAGATTTGTGGATCGATTTTAGATTTAGGAAGCCTATGAGGGAGGGCTAAAAAGTCATGAAAGAAACAATGATCGATACAAGGGTTACTTATATTCTGGAACTAAAAGGAAAGTTTTATCTCATTGAAAATGTTCCGGCCCGAGTTTGCCAGGAGACCGGTGAACAATACTTTTCACCAGAGACGGTTGAGAGTTTACAACACACCATTTGGGAAAAGAAGCCTCCCAAAAAATATATTGAAACACCGGTTTATGAGTATGCATAACGTGTCTTAGCTCAGATCAAATGTGACAGTTAGTGGTTGCAGATTACAGGAAATTAGGCAGAAAGATATACAAAATGAGACCTTTGAAAATTTGCCCTTTGGGTCATTGCGAAGAGAGAAGCGACGCGGCAATCTCAGTGAATTTCCTGCAAAACCGAGATTGCTTCGCTGCGCTCGCAATGACAATGTCGGTATTTTTCAA
>CAZENC010000402.1:0-3038 GCA_964513115.1 uncultured Desulfobacteraceae bacterium
ATTCTGAGGCCGGTTATATCCTCAATCTCGTCCGTAAAAAATTCGAGCATATCTTTATATGCATGTGGCTGAATTCCGAGGTGATTTCCTGTCCGGTAACAATTGGCTACAGGTGCGGCAATCCAGTCGGTATTGAGACCCAGTAAATTTGTAAGTTCCCTCCCGAAAATTGTTATTTCAGCCGTATCAATCCCATAAGGGCAGAAAAGAGAGCACCGCCGGCATTCAGTACACTGGTAAAGGTAATACCACCACTCCTTAAGTACATTTTCGTCTAAATCCCTTGCCCCTGCAAACCTTCCGAGGAGTTTCCCTCCCGTGGTAAATTTTTTTCTGTAAACGGATCTGATAAGCTCGGCCCTGAGAACAGGCATATTCTTGGGATCACCGGAACCGATGAAGAAATGGCATTTATCAGCACAGGCCCCGCACCTCACGCAAATGTCCATGAAAAGCTTTACCGATCGGAACCTGTCGAGACGGTCCTTGAACCCTTCATGCACAATCTCTTCCCAGTTTTCAGGCAATTTCCAGTCGTCTTCCGCAGGACTCCATTCCCTCGGATTCGGAAAATCAACATATTTGAGGTCTTTTGATTTTGAACCATAGCAGTAAATGCCTGGCTTTATTTCGGCCGGCGTGTCCATCCAGCCCTTGAATAAAGGCGGAGTGTGATCTACCTTTGATAGTTCATCCGGTTTTGGTGTATCTGCCATATTTACTCCTTTTCAGCTTCTTCTTCTTTTGCTTTTGGTTCGACCCCTTTTTCTACCGGGAGCCCCACTTCTATCATATGTTCCCTGAATTCATCCTCATATTCCTCATAAGTATGGGTTGCAACAGGATAATCCCACGGATTCACATGCCTCACAAAACGGTTGTTGTTGGATAGGTTTCTGGTTGGGCTGAGGAAAACGCCCGCAAAGTGCATCAATTTGCTAAAGGGGAAATATGCGATCAGAACGCTTAAGGTAAAGAGATGGATATAAAAGATCACCCCAATACCTTCCGGGACCTTAGGGCTGAATTTAAACAGGCTAATGGCAAGCTCTTTTACCGCCGTAATATCCACTCTGATAAAATATCGCATAAGCACACCGGATAATCCCAACGCCAAGATCAAAAACAGTGGGAAATAATCCGCAGGTAGAGATATGTAACGCATCTGAGGGAGATAGAGCCTTCTGAGAAACAGGTAGGTCACGGCTGCAAGCAATAGAAGGTCGGTTATATACACATCGGGGATGCCCAAACCGTTTAGCGGTAAAATACCCAATTGCATGAATCCGTCAAGACTTTCAAGTAGGTGCACAAATGCCGGCACGGGTTCAAGAAAAAACCTAAAGTGCCTCAAAAATATAACTAAAAAGGCCCAGTGGAATACCAGCGCTGCCAGCCAGAGCCACTTTTCCCATTCATAGTTGACCTTAAGACCTCCATCGGCATTCCTGTATTCAAGGCTTGTATTTCTGAACAACGACCGGAATAGAAGCACCTCGAAAATCATCCTGACAATCACGCCTCCCGTACCCTTGGGGTTATCAACGGGGTTTCTTTTGATCCATGGGAAAGACCATTCCTGCCCGGCAGTCGTTGGGATCCGGAATGGTACAGGTGAACGCCCCCAATCCAATACACGGACCACAATGCCTACAAAAAAGGTAAGCATGGCCGCATAAGGCACAATAACCCCGAAAGTGTATTTCAGGTCAAACGCCCAAACGCCTACCCAGGGAATCAAAACGACGATAAAAACTGCAAACCCGGAAAACAGGATGCTCAGTACAAAATTCATAAGCTGTTACCTCACTCCATATTTACAGTCCCAATATTGATAACCTCGTAAAAAGTCGTTTTGCGCCTTTTTACTCGGCGGAGAAGGGCTCCCCCTCCCCCGCCATTTGAAATAAATTCAAATGGTTCCACCCTCACCCCAGACCGGAGCTTATCCGCCTTCGGTCTGTTGATGGATTTTTTGCGAGTCCATCAATATTGACTTTTCCATCTCAGATATCCGGCTTGTTTTCCGGTATCTCAATTGTCAAATTTGCTTGCTTTAATAATTTGCCTAAATGATTCTTTACTTCCTTGACTCGGATTTCATAGATCTCCTGTCGGCATTTCGAGTAAATATCAAAGGCCAGAAGCGCAGCACTGTCTATTCTGTCTTCGAGGGCACGAAGATCAACAGAAAGCCCGTTCATCGGGACTTTATCCCCCAACTCTCCTCTTATGACCGTTTTCAACTCAAGGACAAAACCAATAGCATCGGAAGGCCGAAAATCCTGGACAGCCCTGACCCTAATAATACTATCAAGGCAGGCGGAGATCTTATCGATTTCTCCCCCTTTTATCAGCTCATCATAGAGACCCTCTATTTCCTTGCCAATAACATATCCTACCGGATTTGCGAATTGATCCTTTTCTTTCCTTAAAAATCTCTGAGTGTCGCCTGGATATGTTTCAATGATAACATCACGCCATATCCTTATGATATTGGACCTTTTATCCGATAAGAGATTTTCTAAGCTCATATGGTGTTCTTTCTTTCATGGCCGGGATTGCTCTAAGGACCTTACCTGTTTGAAAACGCTGGCTTTTTGAGCAATTAAGTTCCAACTATTGAAGCTGGTCATAGACAAATTGAGTTTACATGTCAAGAAAAAAGCCAACACTTAAGAACCTTTTGTCTGACTATCAATTGGTTCGGGAATAATAATTTTTTTAGTTCATACGGTTAATGAGTACGTCTCAAGACAACAGGTGATTTCGAGGTTGAAGGCTGAAGCAGTCTTTGGGGATAAATTGTAAAAACAGAGGTTTGATCTTACTGGAATCACATTAGGATTTTTATTTGATCGGACACTCATTGATATTAAGGTGGAGTATATCTGCCATGATATATGGATTGCCAGTTTGTCATGATTTGTAGTGGTATTGTTGACAAATTAAGCCTTTCAGGGATTTCATAATAGGATAATTATCCTTGAACGTTAAAGTCGTGATTTTTAGCGCGAATTTAATCTTGTTTCTTGTCC
>CAZENC010000403.1:0-3026 GCA_964513115.1 uncultured Desulfobacteraceae bacterium
TCGGGATTTCGGATGCCTTGTATCTGGAGATTTTCCATCAGCCTCCAATAGAACCTGTTGTCAGGCAGGCTCCTAGTTTACCTTCCTGTGTGAGGGTTATCATATTGACCTCTTTCCTTTTGTCATTCCAAAACCACGCAATCCGGGATAAACTTTGCGAAGAATGTGCCGATTTACGCTTAGGCCGCACTCCGTCTATTAGTGCTATGGGTAAAAGCCTTTGGAAAGGTCCCTATTTCGCGACTTTAGAGATGCGTTTGACCAAGGTCTTGGCAAAATTTTTTGAGAAGAGAAGTTGCATGGATTCAGAAGATTTATCCAACAGGGTGGCACTGATCTTCATTAATATACAATCCGTATAAGCCAGAACCGTTGCCGCACGTGCCTGGCCGCTTACATAGGCCATCTCTCCGAAACACTCGCCTCTTTCTATGAGGGCGATATTTTTGCCGTTTTTATTAACGGCCGTCTTCCCGCTTAGGATAATATAAAACGAATCATCAATATCCCCTTCAGCAACCACTATCCTTCCTTCGCGAACCCTTATCAGGTTGCTTGCATTCAATATTTCCTTTACCTGGGCCTTGCTGAAATTTTCAAAGAAGGGGACGTTATGGACATAATCAATTACATCTTTTATTTTGCTTTTTTTAATGGTTCCCTTTAAACCTCTTAAAGCCACTCTCAGGTCGTAGGCAAAATCCCCACAGGTTTGGTACCGATCACCGGGATTCTTGGCAAGGGCCTTTTTTGTAATCTTTATAAGTATTTCGGGAATTTCCGGACGGATTTTTCGAATGGGAACCGGATCTTCCCTGACGATCTTGTACATGATTGAAAAATCGTTCTCTCCAGAGAAGGCCTTTTCTCCCGCAATAAGCTCGTAAAGGACGCATCCTAATGAAAATATATCACTCTTATCTCCAACTGGCTTTTCTCTAACATGTTCCGGGGACATGTAATTGATAGATCCGATAATACCCTTCGAGGTTGTCTGTTCAGATTTGATCTGGGCTATGCCGAAATCAGTTATTTTTAGATGTCCCGCCTTATCTATCATGATATTGGAAGGCTTAATATCTCTATGCACGACTCCCTGCTTATGTGCATAATCAAGTGCGGTACAGGCGGCAAACATGATTTCAACCACCTTGCTCACTGGTAAAAAGTAATCCTTACGACAGAACCTCTTGAGGGTATAACCGTCGATATACTCCATTGTAACGTAGCAAAAATCCTTATACATCCCGGCATCATATATTGAGACGATATTGGGATGAACCAACCTTCCAGCTGACTGAGCCTCCATAAAAAACTTCTTGCGGTATCTGTCTATGTTTTGTCCAACCACATCCGTGGCGTGCCGGGAAACCTTAATAGCGACATTTCTTTTAATGTAAGGATCCTTTCCCAGAAAGACCATACCCATACTGCCCTTGCCCAGTTTTGCTGTGATTTGATATCGGCCAACTGTCTTTATATCTGAAAGATCGGCAAGAAATCTGGTATCAACCGCGCCGGCTTTTTTATCTTTTCCAAGGAACCGATGCTTCAACCGGGTAGTAAAGCCATGTTTTTTGGTTTCGGTCTGTCTGCTTTTTTTCCTATCTGGCAAATTTCCCTCCTGGGTCCAGATAAAAGCTTATGAATTAAAAAAGACCCATTGTTAATCAATAACATAAAAAATGGTGATATGTATACTCTTAAACCATCCCATTAACCATGGAATAAAAAGCACATGAGCACTATAGGGTGGTGAGGTGGTCATAGATTTGATAGTGGCACCAGCCAAGGTATATTTTTTTTGCAAAGGGGATATATCTGTGATAAAAGCTAAAAAATGACAGGAAACAGGTGGGATGACTATTATGCCCGCCAGGCCAGAAAGGAAAAATGGTTAGCCCGATCGGTTTATAAGCTTCAGGAGATAGACAAAAAGTATAAGCTGATCCGCAAGGGTGACCGGCTGCTGGATTTGGGGTGTTATCCGGGCTCCTGGTCCCAATATGGAATAAGGAAGGCTGGGCCTCAAGGGGACTTAGTCGGAATAGATCTCACCTTCCCGGACCGCCTTTCGTATCCTAATTTCAGATTCATTCAGGGTGATGTCCTGACCATCCAGACAGAATGGCTTGCCAGGGAAATCAGTCCGAGAAACCTGGTTATGAGTGACCTTGCCCCTCAGACTACGGGGATAATATTGACAGACGTTAGCCGCTCCATGTTGTTGTCGAAAAGGGCAGCAGAAGTTGCCCGCGCCCTCCTCAAGGAAAACGGGCATTTTGTGTGCAAGGTATTTGAAGGCGAAGACATGATGTCTTTCAGGTCTGAAATGTCCAAATATTTCCGTAGGGTTAGGGCAATCAGACCCAAAGCCACCCGCAAAGGAAGTAAAGAAATTTATCTTGTAGGATTGGAGTTGGTTAAAAGGAGGATATAAATGTCAGGCCATTCAAAGTGGAGTTCGATCAAGCATAAAAAAGGCGCTGCAGACGCCAAGCGGGGCAAAGTTTTTTCCAAGTTAATAAAGGAAATAACTGTGGCCGCTCGGCTTGGTGGAGGGGACCCGGACGGAAACCCCCGCTTAAGAACGGCCATTTCTGCCGCCAAGGCGGAAAATATGCCCAAGGATAATATCGAAAGGGCAGTCAAAAAGGGTGCCGGCGAGCTAGAAGGTGTATCTTATGAGGAAGCAAACTATGAAGGCTATGGGCCGGGCGGTGTGGCGGTACTTGTGGATTGTCTGACAGATAACAAGAACAGGGCAGTGGCTGATGTCAAGCATCTTTTTGAACGCAACGGAGGAACCCTTGGAGAACCCGGCTGTGTGGCATGGATATTTGAGCAAAAGGGTCTGATTGTCTTTGACAGGGATAATGTTAATGAAGAACAGCTTCTGGAAATGGCTTTGGAAGCGGGGGCAGAGGACTTCAAGGAAGAAGAAACCGAATTTGATGTGATCACTGATCCTTCGGACTTTGAGCCGGTAAAAAAGGCTTTCGATGATGCCGGCCTGTCTTACACAT
>CAZENC010000404.1:0-3025 GCA_964513115.1 uncultured Desulfobacteraceae bacterium
GAGTGGCACGACCTACACCGAGTATCCTTGCGGCCTTTGCCTTGTTTCCTCCGCTCTGGGTCAAGGCATTCTGTATGCTTTCGGGGTCAAGCTTGCGGGAAGGGCCGCGCGAGGATCGGGCGTTTTTCCATTCTTGCAGTTCCATCGGAAGATCTTCAGGTTGAATAATTTTGCCTTTGGCCTTTACAAGGGCAAAGTGTATGGCACTCTGAAGCTCCCTTACATTACCTGGCCATGGGTAGTCGATCATGATCGCAAGAGCCTCTTTGGAAATACCGAGCGTTTCCTGGCCTTCCCCAAGACCCTCTTTTAGAAGGTGCTCGGCCAGCAGGGGGATATCGTTCTTGCGTTTACTGAGAGGCGGAAGGTGAATAGGGACTACATTAATCCGGTAGTATAAGTCATTGCGGAAATTACCCTTTTTCACCTCACGTTTAAGATCCCGATTAGCGGCACTGATGAGGCGCACATCCACAGAGACAGTCTCCTCACCCCCTACACGCTCGAATGTGCCTTCCTGAAGGACCCTGAGCAGTCTTACCTGAACGGTTTTCGGCAGGTCTGCTACTTCATCCAGGAAAAGGGTGCCGCCATGGGCCAGCTCAAACCGGCCTTTTTTATCCCTCACTGCGCCTGTAAAGGCCCCCTTTACATGGCCGAAAAGCTCGCTCTCCAGCACTCCCTCCGGAAGGGCGCCACAATTGATGGGTACAAAGGGATTGCCTCCTCGCCGGCTTTCATCGTGAATAGCAGCAGCCACCAATTCCTTTCCTGTACCGGTCTCACCGGTAATGTGGACAGGATAGTCGTTTGTGGCCATATCAGTTATCTGCCTGTAAATTTTGAGCATCTTGGGATCCCGGCCTATTATCCCGGCAAAGCCCTTGAGGTCCCCGGCCTGTATTTTCAGGCCCATCAGGTCTGTAATGTCGCGGAAGGAGGCTATAACGCCAACCAAAGCTCCCACATCATCGCTCATCATGTTTATACTCCTTTCAAGCCGCCGGGCCTGCCCTTCCTTGGTAACGATATTAATAGGGTAGGATATCTTTTCCACGTAATCTGGGGAATCTTCCTTAAAAAAGCATCGTGCACCGCAAAGAGGCCCTCCAAACGCCTCATGACAGTCCTTTCCGAGCACATCGCTCTTCTTATAGCCCGTTATTTTTTCCGCAGCCCGGTTGAAAAAAAGGATTCGTCTGTCTCTATTGTGGGCTATTATCCCCTCAGTGAGGTTGTCAAGGATATCTCTCAGGTTTTTTATGACTGTCAGGTTTTGATACAATTGGTAAAGTTGGGATTCGGCAAGCTCTTTGAACCTTAAAATAAGATCTTCATAGCGTTTTTCGTATCTATTTTCCTTTGAATCGAGCACGCAGATGGTGCCAAAGACTTCACCATCAGGCCAGAGAATGGGAAACCCCAAATAGGAAATCATTCCCAATTTTATGTCGGGGTTTTTATCCCATTTTTTGTCTTTCAAGGCGTTTGGAACAATAAGTCTTTCTTTTCTTTTTATTACTTCCTCACAGTAAAGACCGGTCAAGAGCTCTCTGTCCCCAGCCTTGTAAGGGTTACTCTTCGATCCACTTGAACTGAAGACTTCTATATAAGGATGATTGACCTTCATAATTAAGGCACAAGGAACATTGATAATCTCCGCCATTGTATCCACAATCTTCTTCCAGCTGTGGACGATCTCATCAGATATCCCTATATTTTCTTTTCCGATCCACTGTTTGTTCCAAAATTTCAAGGGCGCGTATCGGGAATTTGAAATTTTGTCTTTATTAGTTGTCATCTATGAGTGACCTTATTCAGCACCACTTATTTGCGACCTGATTGCAAAAAAAATGAGCCTTTTTTGAGTCTGCTGAGAGGGGCTTTAATTAGCGGAACTATTTTATTACAATTATTACAGAAAATACTTGAATAGTCACCAATTTTTGTTGCTCCATATGACCGGCAGACAAGAGAGTGGGCAAGGAATTTGTCGGAGAACCGGTTCTCCGACAGGCTCCTAGGTCAAAAAAAAGGGCATCGCTAAGTAGGATATTCCTTTTTGAGCGATGCCCCATAAAACACCAGGCTAAATTTGCGAAATCAGTTTCAACTCAGTTGACAGTTATTTTCTTGGTTTCGCTTTTCTCATCCTTCTCAAGTATGAGTTTAAGGATACCATCTTTAAAATTGGCATCCACCTTTTCCGTTTTAACCTTCTCGGGAATATGAAAGCTTCGCTGGAATGATCCATAGGATCTTTCTATTCGGTGATAGTTCTCACCTTTGTCTTCTTTTTCCTGTTTCTTTTCACCTTTGACGGTCAGGATACCATCAGAAAGGGTTATATCAAGATCCTTGGCATCAATACCTGGCAGTTCCGCCGTTAATGTATATTCCTTGTCATTTTCTGAAATATCGAAGGCAGGAACCCAGGCTCTCTCTTTATCAAGAAAATCGGGAGACCAGTCTTCAAATAATCGATCAAATAAAGCCCTTTCAGGTAAAAACGAAAATGTTCTCGGAATCAAATTTAGCATTCTTGTCATTTTTTTCACCTCCTTATGTTGAATAACGTCCGGAAGTACTTCCTTTTTTGCGCTACTCTAATTTAAACACTGCCTGTACGAAGTCAAGAGGGGCAGGAATCAGGCAGCAGCCTTTTCTTTTTTCAGGATTTCGCCTCGTGTGCTGATGACTATCTGCTCCATGGGAATATCCTTTCCCGCAGCATCAAGGGCCCTTTTGACGATCATGGGCAGGCCCGAGCAGCAGGGAACTTCCATTATAAGGGTAGTGATACTCTTGATGTCGGCGGACTTGAATATTTCCGTGAATTTCAGGATGTAGTCTTCAACATCATCAAATTTAGGACATCCAACCATGACCACCTTGCCATTGAGAAAGTCCCTGTGAAAGTTGGGGTAGGCAAACGGTGTACAGTCTGCCGCAATAAGAAGATCAGCACCGTTGAGAAAAGAGGCATTCGGCGGCACCAGGTTTATCTGGACAGGCCAGTGGGAAA
>CAZENC010000405.1:0-3021 GCA_964513115.1 uncultured Desulfobacteraceae bacterium
GGTATCTTTGAATAAGATCGTTTTCTGGATAGATGATTAAAAAGGTGTTTCAAATGGTTCTTAATGATTTGCCCATAAAAATATTGGTTCATGATTTAAAGAATCCACTGATCCTCATTATGGCAGGGGCTCGATCCTTACTGGCAAAACAGAATCAATTTGGAGCTTTAACCGACAAACAGAAAAAAGTAGTGAATAGAATTCTCAGAAATGCTGTTAAGGGAAATTGGATTTTGGAAGATGTCTTCGAGATTGAACAGGCTAAGGCCGGAGTGTTTAGGATTTCGAACTTTAGTTTCCAGCAACTCTTAAATGATTCTCTGGCAAAAGCCTTCGAAGAAATAGATCCAGGGATATCAGCGCAAATCTATAGGTGTAAAGAGTTTTCTGAAATCGTCAAAAATCTTCACGTTCGGGGAGTTGAACTTAATGTTCCTTCAAGGGCTTTGAAGGTCGAACTCTTTCAGGATGAGGGAAAGGTGCG
Source organism: uncultured Desulfobacteraceae bacterium (assembly GCA_964513115.1). Classification (GTDB taxonomy): domain Bacteria; phylum Desulfobacterota; class DSM-4660; order Desulfatiglandales; family Desulfatiglandaceae; genus JAFDHL01. Next base: position 485 of record CAZENC010000405.1, read on the forward strand.
GCAAATTATAAAGAACCTGATCCTTAATGGTTTTCGCTCCAGAAATCGTATAGTGAAAATAACAGTTGATCAAAAGGACGATAGTATCTTTCTAAGCGTTTCTGATGATGGACCGGGTATTGAGCCTAAACATCATAGAGCTGTCTTTGATAGATACTTCCAACTTGAGCTTGATCAGGGAGTCCCCCTAAAGGGACATGGATTGGGGTTGGCCGGCGTCAAAGCCCTAGTAGAAGTCATGAAAGGTAAGATTAGCCTCGAAAGCGGCGTCGGAAAAGGAACAACATTTGTCGTTTCTCTGCCTTGCAGAGTTCAGGAGAAAGAGAATCAAAATGATGCTTATCCAAAAGCGAGTGAAGGATGGTGACGATTATTAGATACATCAGGGGTTGTCAAACATTGCCTCCTGCCACCATCCGATGACCGAAACATATCTCTTAAATCGGACCCCTTCTCTTTTTTCTATTTCCCTGATCCAGTCACCTAGCCCTGAGGCGTGATGTATGATAAGAGGTATGCTATGATCCGGGAGGATATCATGGGCAAGGGCATTTCGGGCTATGACATCCTGCATGTTTTCAGATGTCTCTTCGGTATCCCAAGGTGTGGGATGAATGAAACCATGTATAGCGCCGTCAGTTCTTGAATATCCCCACTCCCGGGGAAATTCTTCTTTAATCCGCCTCATTATTTGGATTGCCCGCAGGTTTGTTTCTAAATTCAATCCTTTATTTAGATTGTCTAATATTCTATTGTCAAATGACTCAAAGCCTACTGATGCCAGAAGTATTCTTGTTTCCATGTTCCTGGCAAGACGCAGCGCATCCCTTAAATATTTTTCCCCACTAACAAACCAGTCTGCCCGCAAGGTGAGGTTAATCTGTGAGGGCCTGATACCTCTAGCCCTTATTTCGCTCAACAAATTCTTCAATCCGGGGAGAGGGTTCTCGTTAATAAGCTCAAATGGGATTTTTCTGCCGTCCGCCCTATCCGGGAGACATAGGATTTGACTCAAGACAGTTTCTATGTCCAGTGCCCCGTAAAATCCCTTGTCTACCGCCACATCGCAAAAACTGCATCCCTTTAGGCGGAGTCTGACTTTTTGGCCGTTCTTCCCATCCAGTTGAACGGGGTAATCCATCTCGACCCATTTCTCCCGTGATGCATAGGGACACCCTATCTGCTGCAATATCTGCCCCATTGTAATCTTATGTGGCGTAAGTCCTGACCCGCCTATTCTGAATATATTGTCCCATCTTACCTTGCCCAGGAAACTCTCGTCCCAGTTGTTTTTTGGGTTCCGGATTGTTTTTCCATTACTTGCCGGATAGAGCAGCCCAGGGTTATCTTTCCATCCATCTCTATCCAGGTTTTTTAAAAAGTTGACGGCCTGTTCGGCCGGCCCGTGCAGTGAGAGAGAGAAATTTTTTGAGAGACCCGGAAAACGGTTGGGATGATCCTGCCAGTCCTTTTCTCCTAAGTAGTCAACATCTGCCTGGGGTCCACCAAGGATGGTAAAGGCCCCCTCTTCTTTAAGTTCTTTGGCAAAGGAGAAAAGATCCTCACGGCCACTTAAGGTGGAGAAACCGAGTACAGGCCTTAACGCGCCGAAATAGTCCGCCAGGGCCTTTTTAATGAGGCGCTTGTCGTCCTCATGCGCTACCGCCAAGACAATACAATCATAAGGAGTGTTTTCCTGGATTACGGTTGCGGCCATCTGAGGCCCTAAGAGGCCATAGGTCTCGTCCCCGAAGTAGCTGGCGATGATGGCCATTTTTTTTCTCGAACCGCCCATTATATGCTTGGATGACATTTTTTATCTTTGTCGTTAAAACAATATGGAAGTGTTACCACTATTATGTTTTTATACGGCCTAGAAATTTCATATTAGACAGAGGGTGTAAAGCGATTTTTTCTATGAATTCCCTGAAATAATTGCTTTGCCTATTGCATCGGTGGTAATCAAGTTTAACTTTAATAGAAATATAGAACAACCTATCCGGAAACAGCAGGCACGTGAGAGGCACGGGCAGTTAATGGGAAAGGAGTGAGAGTTGGGTGTTAAAGTACATATTCACAAGACTCATCGTCAATACACAAACGGCATGGAAGCAGTAGGGGTTGAAGGAAACACAGTTGGGGAGTGCCTTAAGCACCTGGTTGAGCAGTTTCCAGACATGGAAAAAGAGTTATTTGGCAAGAAGGGCGATTTACGCAATATTATTGAAATCTATATTAACCTGGAAAGTGCATACCCGGATGAACTGGCAAAGCCGGTCGGGGACGGGGACGAAATCTACATAACTTTTATGCTTGCTGGAGGATAGGGATAAAGAAAAACTAAAGTAAGCAGTAAGGAGTAGGCAGCAGGGACCAGAGTTTTAATGTGGTGCCTACTGCCTACTAATCGGGTGAAATCATAAGACATTAAAAAATTTATAATTTCGTTAAGTTATAGAAATTTCAATAGGTGCAATTACATTGCCGCCTGTAAAACCGCAGCCTCTTTTCCAGCAATAGATATTCTCTCCGCAGCC
>CAZENC010000406.1:0-3019 GCA_964513115.1 uncultured Desulfobacteraceae bacterium
TCTCCACAACCAAAGCCCCGGTGATCATAAAGGCTAAGCGCAGCCCGAAACGTGTAACAAGCGGCAACAAGGCGTTCCTTGCTGCATGGGCGTATCTGATCCTGCGGGGCGGGAGCCCTTTGGCCCTCGCTGTAGTTACAAAGGGAGCTGTTATTACCATAATCATGCTGTTTCGGGTCAGCAAGAAATTACCCGGAAAATAGGCCAGAACCAGCGTGGCAAGGGGCAAGACTAGATGGTGCCCTATAGTGGCCAGGTGGGCCGAAATTGATGCCTCGGCATACGCCGTATCCGCACCTGCCGCCGGGAACCACTGTAAATTGAGTGCGAACACCATCAGCAATATGATACCTGTGCTGATTTCGGGAATTCCTTCCAAGACGGTCATGCCCCCTACCATTCCTTTTTCAAATGGACTTTCTCTTCGCCATGCCGCCTCAACTCCGGTGATAAACCCGATAAACATGGAAAGAATATTAGCGGTCCCTAGCAAAAGAAGGGTCCAGGGTAGTGCGCTGAAAAAAAGCTCGGACACGGGTGCCAAGAAGGCGTAGGAATATCCCCAGTCCAGCCTTGCAAGCTTGAGCAAATAGCGACCGAATCCCGGCTCTTCAGTATAATATGCCCTGAGCTCGACTTCCTGTTCGGCGGTCAGTGTCACGTGTGAACTGGAATACATGGCCGTCACAAAATCACCCGGCAGGAGACGGGGAAGCGAGTAACTCAAGTAGATCATTGCCAAGGCTGCTAAGCCAAAACTAATGACCGGGCCGAGCCGCCTTGTGACTGAATAATTTGGATTGGCTACCATATTTCGAGACACCTTATTTAGTGAATGAACAAAAAGTCGTGTTTAGATAAAACTAGAATATCGAAATTTGTTAAGAAAAACAGGGTTTTTCGTTCAAGCACTATTTAACCAACGACATTTTATTCTGTGCAATTGGGATGCCCAGAGAGATTCCGCCCTTTGTATAGTACCACCTTATGCCCTTCTTTGGGTTGTAGGCGGCCATGGACGCAGGATAATATAGCGAAATGGCCGGGACTTCATCGGCATAGATCTCCTGGACCTTAAAAACAATGGCCTTTCGCGCAGAAATATCCATCTCGGCGACCTGGGCCTCAAGCATTTTGATAAGCTCCTCGTTGGCCCCGAACCTGGCCGAATTAACCGAGCCTGTAACCTTGGGCAAAATCATCCGGTTAAGGATCCTGGCATCGCCTAACAGACCACCATGCCCTGATATGGCCACATCAAAATCCCACTTTTTAATCCGCCCGTCCGCGGTGGCCTGTTCCATGTTCACCAGGTCAACACGAATGCCCGCAGTCTCCAATTGGCGCTTGATCACCTCGCCGTCCCGGTCCGTAACGGATTCTCCGGCCACGGTTATGTTTGAAGCCAAAAGCTCTATTTTTAGTGCTAGGCCGTCTAATGTATAGAAACCATCAGTTCCCTTGACATAACCCATTGACTCCAAAATCCGGCGTGCCCTGGCAGGATCAGGATCGTATGTCGGCGTATTTGGGTTATAGAACTCATGATCCGGTGACAGCAGGCCGAAGGAGGCAGGTGAGCCAAGGCCACGATGGGCCTTGTCAATTATCTCCTGCTGGTTGATTGCATGCGCCAGGGCCTTGCGGAATCGCCTGTCATTAAAGGGTGACTTCTTGTGGTTGATCATCAGTTTTTTGTTCCACCCTCTGGCATTCACCAATATGACCATTCCCTTTTTTTTAAGAGTTTTTGCCATATCGGGTTTGATATTTACCAGATCGGCCTCGGCGCTCGACAGGGTAATGATAGGATTGCCCGCCTTGATGTAAATCAGGCGGTCTGCCTTTGGCCTGCCCTGATAATAGTCTTTAAACGCCTCATAAAGGTAGGTCCCCTTGGCCTTGTTGAAATCTTTAAATTTATAAGGGCCGCAACCGATAAATGCCTTTGGATCATTGTATTTCCTCGGCTCGGTTACATTCTCCCAGATATGCTTGGGGAGAATGGGCATAACGCCGCCTATATAGGCCAGAAAGGGGGCGTAGGGTTTTTTCAACTTTATTACCACCTTTCCTTGTCCCCTTGCCTCTGCTCCGGCCACGTCGCCCATGGGTACCCAGCTATAAGGATACTTCTTGAAGTAATCAATGGTGAAGACAACATCCTCCGAGCTGAACGGCCTGCCGTCATGCCACTTGACCCCTTCCAGGAGCTCAAAGGTAAAGCTTAAGGTCCTGGGATTATAGGTCCATTTGCTGGCCAGGGCCGGGATGTAACCTTTATCGTCTTTCCAGATAAGGGTGTCAAAAACCCAACTCATGCGCACATAACCCGGACCCCTGGGATAATGGCGATACGGATTGGGATAGCCCCAGTCTCCCTTACTGTCCGCGATTCGGACCTCTTTTACCCGGGCGATAACCGACGGGCCGGTCGATAACAAAATGCCGGTCACAAGTCCAGCCAAAAGGAACAATTTCCACAGAAATCCTTTTTTTCCTTTTCTCATGCTCTCCTCCTCAATAAAGATACTAAGCATCTTACCCTTGGACTGCAGACCAGGGGAGAGCCTTCATGGCTTTTTTATTTTTCATGTTTAAGGTATTTTACTCGGTCTTCTGACCCGGGGGAGCCTTCTTGACTGCAAGTGAGACAAATATGAAAAGAGGTTATCAGTTCACGTGGTTCTCGGATTAGAGTCTACAAGAAATTTCACAGCTTGCTTCAGCATGCCGGAAGTTCCAACAAAACTTTGTCATTCGGTGTCCCGTGGCGTCTGAACTCTGTGAACTGCTACATGACTCTTTAATTCCTCACTTTCTTTCTGTCAAGGATTTTCAGGGAGAAGGTAAATGTTAGGGGATTAAAAATTCCCAAACCTTTATTTTGACACGCGGGCTATTGTTCTGTACGCTTAAATATAATTCAAGCATTTTAGCGCTGATTGCATATTATAAAGTAATATATTAACTATAAATTTAAATACATTAATAATGCAGGAAAAATACAGATGGTAAT
>CAZENC010000407.1:0-1789 GCA_964513115.1 uncultured Desulfobacteraceae bacterium
CCCTCTACGCTGACGTTGACCTCCCGAACATGGATGAGGATATCGTTTCATATGCTCGCGCTTCAACCCTACCACTTCAAGAAGTTCTAACACTCGATCATTGCGCTCTTTACGGGATTTCATACCATGAACATACAAGGGTTCCCCAACAATATGTGCGACATTTTTTCTCGGATTCAGTGAAGAATATGGATCTTGAAATATGATCTGTATTTTCTTCCGGAATTGCTTAAGCTGATGTTTATCATAACCAATAATATTCCCGTTCCTAAAAATTATTGTACCGCTATCCGGTTTTTCAAGCAGCATCATTAAACGCCCCAAAGTGGACTTGCCGCATCCTGACTCTCCTACCAGCCCAAGGGTCTCACCCTCAAAGAGTTCTAGGCTAACATCGTTCACTGCTTTTACGAAATTCACCTGACGAAGAAACAAGCCACCGAGAATTGGATAATGTTTTACAAGATTTTCAATTTTAAGAAGCGATATACTTTTCTCTTCATTATAATTATCCATATTTAAAACATCTCACTTTATGTGTGACACTAATAGCTTTAAGTTCCGGTGCTTTTCCCATACAATCCTTTTTTGCATCCGGGCATCTTTCATAAAATGCGCAACCCTCAGGTAAATTGAACAGAGAAGGAACTACCCCCTTGATTGTATGCAGGCGCTTCATCCTGTTATTATTCAGTTTCGGAATTGAATTCATCAAACCTATGGTATACGGATGTTTGGGTTTACTAAAGAGTGTTTCTACATCAGCATACTCTACAACTTTGCCTGCATACATCACTGCAACATTTTGAGCGATTTCCGCAATTACTCCCAGATCATGCGTTATAAAAAGTATGGAAGAGCCAACCTGCTCCTTTAATTTATTCATGAGATCAATAATCTGGGCCTGGATCGTTACATCAAGCGCTGTTGTCGGTTCATCGGCTATCATCAAACGAGGATTGCATGCTAATGCCATGGCAATCATGACCCTTTGGCACATTCCACCGCTCATCTGATGGGGATATTCGTTCATACGTATTCGAGAATCCGGAATGCCGACCAGATCAAACATATGGATCGTTTCTTCTTTTGCTTCTTTCTTGTTCAGTTTCTGGTGCAACCGTATGGACTCTCCAACCTGATCCCCAACTGTATAAACTGGATTCAGCGAAGTCATGGGCTCTTGAAAGATCATCGAGATTTCGGAACCCCTTAGTTTTTTCATCCTAGATTCCGGCAATTTTACAAGATTCATACCGTTAAAAAGGATGCTTCCTCCGACAATTTTTCCGGGAGGCCTCGGAATCAAACCCATAATTGAAGCAGCTGTGACGCTTTTGCCGCATCCCGATTCTCCAACAAGCCCCAGCGTTTCACCCGCATTAATTACGAAGCTTACATGGTCGACCGCTTTTAATACTCCACCACGCATAAAAAAATGTGTTTGTAAATTTTTTATGTCTAAAAGTGTGTTGGATTTCATTCTATTCCTGCATTTTATGCCAGGTTCATTCGGTTTGGTGTTTGAAAATAACTCTAGTCCATTTGTCTCGGATCCATGGCGTCACGAAGTCCATCACCCAAAAGATTAAATCCCAATACGCTGAAAAAAATCATAATACCCGGGAAACACATCACCCACCAGGCTCGCAGTATAAGCGTCCGTCCGTTGGCTATCATAGCTCCCCATTCAGGAGTTGGAGGCTGTGCTCCTAATCCAAGAAAGCTTAGTCCGGCTGCGTCTAATACTGCTCCCGCAAAATTTAGTGAGGCCTGTACGATTATGGGT
>CAZENC010000407.1:1799-3016 GCA_964513115.1 uncultured Desulfobacteraceae bacterium
GGGTGCCATGCAGTTCGGAAAGACCCCATTAAAAATAATGCGAAAATTGTTTGTACCGATTGCTTTGGCTGCCAATACATAATCCTTTTCACACTCTTCCAGAACAGAAGCCCTTATTATTCTGGCAAAACTCGGAATTCTGATAATTCCAATGGCGATCATCGCATTCCGCAGATTTGGTCCCATGTATGCAACAAGTATGATGGCCAAGAGAATACTGGGAAATGCCATCAGCATGTCCATAATCCTCATGATCAGGTTATCCAACCATCCTTTGTAGTAACCTGAAAGGGCACCAAGAAATGAGCCGAAAGAAAAGGCAATGATGACGCTGACAACTCCCACGGTAATATAAATACGCGCGCCGTAAATGAGCCTGGAAAAGATATCTCTTCCCAGGTCATCCGTCCCCAATATGTTTTTTGTGCTTCCGCCCTCAATAAAAAACGGAGGTTTCATTTGGTTGCTAACGTCATTCTCAATAGGGTTTTGGGGAGCGAGTAAAGGGGCAAAAGCAGCGCAGACCATAAAGACCACAACTATAATCAAGCCGAGAACACCGTTTTTGTTTTGGAAAAACTTATCCATTTGGTCAAAAATAGGGTGCCGGTTTTCCATTTTCAAATAGGGAACTAACAAAACAGGTCCTTTATTTAACAGAGATTCTTGGATTAATAATGGAATACATGATGTCAACAATCATATTGATAAGAACAAAGGAAACAGCTATAAGAAAAGTTCCCCCTTGGATCACGATATAGTCTCTTTTGGTTACACCTTCAAATATCCATTTGCCGACACCCGGCCAACTGAAAACCGTTTCTGTAAGTACTGCTCCCCCCATGAGATATCCTGCCTGCAAACCCAATATGGTTACAATAGGAATTAATCCGTTTCTTAGTCCGTGTTTGAAAAAAACGGAAAAACTTCCCAATCCTTTTGCTTTTGCCGTCTTAATATAGTCCTGTTTCAAGACTTCGAGCATGCTGGACCGAGTCATTCTGGCGGTCATCGCAAGCCCAACGCTTGCCAGCGTTATTGAGGGCAGGACAAGATGTGCAATTGTATCCTTTAACGCGACCCAATTTTTTGTCAAAATACTGTCAATTATATAGAAATTGGTTATGATTTCCAGATCTATGGAATAATGTATTCTTCCTGAAACAGGGAACCAATTCAACCATAATGAAAATATCAGCATTAACATCAATCCTAAC
>CAZENC010000408.1:0-3006 GCA_964513115.1 uncultured Desulfobacteraceae bacterium
GACCATCTCGTCCGGTTCCGTTACCGGTTCCCTGGAATTCTGATTGAGTAAAAAGAAGGCTCCCTCTTTGTTTATCGGGGCCTGGAGTGTTTCAAAGCCCGGTTGGTTTTCTCTTACTTCCTCCGCCACATCTTCTACAACAAACTGAAAGTCCTCAGGAGATGCACCCATTGCGCTGCAACTATCGTTCCTCAGGGCCATGTCGCATGAACCAACTATACCTTTAGGCCGTTCTTCCCGCGGCCAGGCCTGGCGCGCCAGGCCTACCATTAGTGGGATATCAACCTTCATAGGGCAGGCATAGATACAACGCTGGCACTGGCTGCACATCCATACCCATGGGGTGCTTAATACCTCTTCATCGAGTCCCAGAACTATCATCCTGACGAACTTTCTTGGATCCATGTTCTCAAGACCGGTAGCCGGGCAACCGCTGGCACAGGTACCACATGTTAGACAGAGGTTCAGATTTCCTTCAGGTAAGAGTTCATTGACTTTCTTCCTGAATTCACCTTTCAGCTCGCTTAGATCTAATGCTTCATCTGCCATAGGCATTTCCTCCTTCAACTGCTTGTCTCTAACATAATGAATTTATTCATAAATTCAAATATATAGAACCCTCAGATTATGTTCAGCTTTTATTAACCTCTTTTTCTATGAAAGTCAATCAGTAAAATCCCAAAAAATTTCTAATGGTCACGGAAGCGTGAGGTTCGCGGTAGTTCAAATAATGCAGGCAAGAAAGTAGTTAAAATATAGCTATAATGTAAATATTTTTGTTGCCAATCATATATTAATAGTTTATATTTTTTTTCGCAAAACAACTTATTAAATTTAATTTATTTAAATATCTATAATTTTAGAATAACAAGAATTAAAGGAGGTAAATAAATGGAATTCGCTTTGAGTGAAGAACTACAGATGCTGCGAGATATGGCACGTGACTTTGCCGCAGAAAAAATAACCCCGAATGCTGATGAATGGGACGAAAATCACCATTTACCGTATGAAGAAGTCATGAAGCCTATGGCCGAGTTAGGCTTTTTCGGCACTGTAATACCCGAGAAGTATGGTGGGAACGAAATGGGATGGCTTGCTGCAATTATACTCACTGAGGAAATTGCAAGGGCATCCAGTTCCTTGAGGGTCCAGATCAATATGCAGGCCCTCGGCTGTGCATTCACAATCTACAGTTACGGTTCAGATGAACTTAAGAAGAAATACATTCAGAAACTGGTAAACGCCGAATACCTAGGCTGCTTTGCCATCACTGAACCTAACGCGGGTTCGGATGTAATGGCCTTGAAATCCACTGCCGTTGACAAGGGTGATTACTGGCTCGTAAATGGATCCAAGACATGGATTTCCAATGCCTCTGCTGCGGATGTCACCATTTTTTATGCCTATACTGACAGAGAGGCCAGGGGAAGGGGACTATCCGCATTTGTGGTTGAGCTAAAAAACTTCAACGGCATAACCACAACAGACCTGGACAAAATGGGTACCAGATCCATTCCTACCGGTGAGATATACCTGGAAGACACAAGGGTGCCCAAGGAAAATATCTTAGGCAAGCCCGGCGACGGTGCCAAAATCGTTTTCGGTTCCTTGAACCAGACTCGCCTTTCCGCAGCCGCAGGGGGCATTGGTCTGGCCCAGGCGTGTCTCGATAGCGTTACGGATTACTGCAAGGAAAGACAGCAGTTCGGCAAATCCATAGGCGAATTCCAGATGAACCAGGACATGATCGCTCAGGTTGCAGCGGAGCTTGAGGCGGCACGCCTTATGGTTTACAAGGCCGCATGGCAAAAGGACCAGGGTAATTTGGGAAATACCCTTGAAGTGGCACACGCCAAATACCTGGCAGGTGAAATCGCAGAGAAGGCCGCCAAAATGGCCATGAGAATTATGGGTGCCTACGGATATTCCACTGAGTACCCGGTTGCAAGGTATTACAGGGATGTCCCTCCATATTTTATGGTCGAGGGTTCCTCAAATATATGCAAATGGATCATCGCGCTCGATCAACTCGGTATTAGGAAGGCAAATAGATAATAAAATTGCGCAGCAATTTTATGAGGAGGAAAAAATGAGACCTTATTTTGAAAAGATGACGCCTCTCGGAAAACCACTTACCGATGGCCAGAAAAAAAGTGCCAAAGAAAATGTGGCCCAGCTAAAAAAGGTTGAGGAAGATGTGGCCAAGGCCATTGAGGCAGTAAAAAACGCGGGAATACCGGCGGAGATAATCAAAAAGAGAGGTCAGCTGACGGTATGGGAGAGGATAGATTACCTCATCGATCCGGGAACCTGGTGCCCTCTCCACACCCTGTACAATCCACAATTTAACGAAGAAGGGACCACGGGAGTCATCGATGGTCTCGCAAAAATCAACGGCAAGTGGGCCGTGGTTATCGGCTTTGACAATAAGGTAATAGCCGGTGCCTGGATCGCAGGACAGGCGGATAACCAGCTTCGGGTCACCGACATGGCCAAAAGGCTTCACGTACCCTTAGTATGGATCGTAAATTGCAGCGGTGTTAAGCTGACCGAGCAACAAGAGGTCTATGCAAATCGAAGGGGAAACGGTACCACCTTTTTTAGGCATGCTGAACTGGAAAAGTTGGGGGTCCCCATCATCGCCGGTATATACGGAACAAACCCGGCAGGCGGCGGATACCAGGGCATCAGTCCCACGATTCTCCTTGCCCATAAGAATGCCAATATTGCCGTGGGAGGTGGTGGCATCGTGGGTGGCATGAGTCCCAAAGGATATTTTGATGAAGAAGGCGCAGAACAGCTTATTGATGCCACGCGTCATTTCAAGCAAGTGCCTCCAGGCAGCGTACCTATTCATTATAATGAGACTGGCTTTTTCAAGGAAGTGTACGACACCGAGGAAGGCGTCCTTGATGCCATCAAAAAATACATGGACATGGTCCCTGCATATGACCCCCATTTTTTCCGCGTGGCCGAGCCAAAAGAGCCCAAATTCCCGGCAGATGA
>CAZENC010000409.1:0-3001 GCA_964513115.1 uncultured Desulfobacteraceae bacterium
ATCTGGGAGGCCATAACATTTCCCTGTCCGCCGACACCGGTTATGATAAGATTTAAAAGCATGCGAACCTCCTAGTACCTACTTCCATTCAACAATTAAAACACTGACTACTCAACTGCATTCCTTTCGATTGCTCCTTGCGGACAGATATCCGAACAGATCCCGCAACCCACGCAGATTACTTCATCAATACGCGCCTTTTGGGTCTCCTTATCCCAGATCAGACCCGGGCAACGGAATATTCTCGTACAATATCGACCGCAGCCGCATTCCTCACCCAGACACTTGTCCTGGTTTACATTCATTTCATATGGGAAGCCCCCTTCCCTTCCCTGCACCAGTGCGCACTTTCGGCGAAGTACAAGTACTCTGGGACCACTTTTCCTCATGAGTTCATAGATCTGTTGGGCCGTGTTTTTCATATCATACGGGTCTGCTACTTCAACCGTAACACCCAGAGCACGACAGAGGCCCTCTATTTCAACTGGCTCGGTAGTCAAACCCATGGCCGTGGTCCCTGTTCCAGGATGCGGCTGGAAGCCAGTCATTGCGGTTGCACTGTTGTCCAATATTAAAAGAAGGATATCGGACTCGTTGAACTTCGCGTTGACCACCCCGGGAAGGGCCGCATGGTAGAAAGTTGAATCACCGCAAACAGTTATAACCGGCTGATCAAAACCGAATCTCTCAAGCTTCCCATAACCGCATGCCAGCCCCGTTCCCGACCCCATCGCGTGTACCGATTTCACCTGATTAAACCCTGTAGGCCAGATCCCCATAGTATAACAACCGATATCACCTGATACAAATCCGTTTCGGTTATCCCAACAAAGCGCTGTCTTTACGGCATAATAGGTTCCCCGGTGCGGGCATCCGGGGCAAAAGCCGAATTCCCTAGGTGGTATGGGGTCTTTGACCAGCATCGCGATTTTTTCCCTGTAGGAATTGTTTTCCCATGAAATCCGAAAAATATCCCCGATCACGCCGAGGAGATGACCTGGAGACAGTTCCCCGCATAATGGTATATGTCCTGATGCCTTGCCAAAATACTTCTTAATTCCGACCTTTTTGCCCAGATCTGCTGCCAGGGCCTTGACATTATCCTCCAGAAACGGGTCTACATCTTCTGCAAAGAGAATCTGATCGCTGGTCTTTAGGTGTTTTTCCAGTAATCCTTTTGGCAGGGGCCATGTGGTCCCAAGTTTAAGAATACCTATCTGATCCTCCAGACCCAAAATTTCGACTGTTTCGACCACATAACTCCAGGCGCACCCCGATGATATTACCAGGAGTTCAGGCCGGTCCGGGCCGACATAACGGTTGAAGGTTGAATCTTCAAAGCAGTCCCTTGCCCGGTTCAGTTTTTCATTTCTGGCTTCGTGTTTGGGAACCACTGGAAAGGTGTGAAAAGGCGTATCCAGATCAAAATAAGGCCTTACATTAAAGTCCGGCAAGTCACCGATTGTGACATTTGACCTTGTATGGGAGAGCCGGGACACGCTTCTTATCATGACAACATTTTTGATATCTTCGGAGAGTTCAAAGGCCCATATTACCATTTCAAGGGCCTCCCTGGGGGTGGCAGGCTCAAGTAACGGAATACCCGCCACACGGGCAAATACCCTAGCATCTTCCTCGTTAGTACTTGAGATCCCTGCCGGGTCATCGCAGGTAACCAGGATCAATCCACCTTTTGTTCCCGACAGGGTCAGGTTTGTAAGGAAGTCGGAGGCCACATTAACACCATTCTGCTTCATGCTTACCAAGGCACGGCATCCTGCAAACGAGGCAGCAGTAGCCGCTTCAAGTGCTACTTTTTCATTTGTGGACCATTCCACGTAAATGGGCAGATCCTTAGCAGCCTCGGCCAAGGTTTCAATGATTTCCGATGAAGGGTTTCCAGGATACCCTGCACAAAATACGGCACCCCCCTCCAGGGCGCCGCGGGCAATAGCTTCATTTCCCTGAAGCAATAAATCAATTCCCCCTGATTTCCGGCTGATCATCTTCATGTTCCGCTCCGATTTTTATTCCTGATTTTTTGCGGCATTGAGCAACTCAAGCTCTGCTTTTTGTCCCCTCTGCCTTTTATTTCGGGAAGCCTCTCTCAAATGTTCAAGATTTTCCTCGGGTAAATTATTGGTTTCAAACCGCCCGTTCTTAACTGCTGAATTAAACAGTTCAGCCCCCCTGTCCGTCCTGATGATAACTGTATTCCATTCGTTTTGGCCTTCCACCGTTCCAACAGAAATGTCAGCCATTTCCGCCGTCATATCCTGGCATAATGTGCATCCCTTCTGGATCAGGTGTCTGATATCAGATAAAGCAAAGTCTTTCTGACCGTTCTCTGTCACGACCTGGAATATTTCAGCGGGAGGTGGTGGAATATCGAATTTTTTCACATCAGATTTAACGTCTTTTGTTTTCAAAAAGGCCTCAAGCCCTCGATAATCAATAGCCCATGTACAGAAAAGACCGATTCGGAGCGCAATACGACTGTCCATCTCCTCTCCATCCGGTTTCATAAGCCTCATGCGGGCCAGGGCCTCCATCTGGCAAGGAAGTCCAACTATTCCCAATCCGTCTTCTCCGGCCTTTATAGCCGTGTTCATTGCTGAGAGACCACCGGAGGCCGAGTATCTCGAACCAACGCAATTGAGCACATCTGATCTGTTTGCGGCTAAAGTACCGCCAGGAGATAAATTATTACCCGAATCAGTCAATACAGCTGACTTTATATACCCTTTCTCAAGAGCGTATATAAGTAGGCCGGAAACAGCACCACCGTACTGGGCTCCTTTCCTTATTCCTTTGTCCTTTGCCCGGGCCATGACTATGTCCCGGTGGGGTCCGATTTCTCCGTTTCCAGCGGTTGTTCCTTCCAGTTGAGGAGAAGTCTCCTCATAATTGGCCCTAGGGCATAATTGCAGGCATCTCCAAGTATCGGCACTACACCGGTCGGTCACCACAACTTTTCCGTCAAAGTAATGAAAATAAGGAC
>CAZENC010000410.1:0-2985 GCA_964513115.1 uncultured Desulfobacteraceae bacterium
CGCCCACGAGATTTTTTTCTGCGAGCAGGTGGCAGGAGTTGAGGAACGAGTTTGAGAGAGCCATTATCGATCAATGGCAGATATATGCTCCCAACATGACCAGGGATAATATTATAGGCAGTCGCGTTTTCACGCCCTATGATGTTGAATTACGCCGCCCGAACATGCATCAAGGCTCCATCGCCTGCGGGGATATGATCGTCTCGCAGATGGACCGATTCCGTCCGACCCCGGAACTGTCCAATTATAAAACACCAATTGACAACTTTTATCTTTGCTCCTCTGCTACTCACAATGGAGTGGGGACTGGGAGAGGGTGCTCTTACAACTGCTATCAGGTTATCCGTGAGGACTTTGGCCTGGATAAGTAACATATCGATTGAGCGAAAAACTCTTCACTGATAGCCGCCAGCACTCCTGCCGGAGGGCGGACAGGCGCTCAGCTATCAGCTACCAGTGAAAGGATAAAATCATGAAGATCACGGTATTTAATGGAAGCCCAAGAGGAAAAAAGGGCACGACGAACGTCATGGTAGAAGAATTCCTCGCCGGAGCATCAGAAGCCGGTGCCGAGGTTGAAACCATATTTCTCGTTGATAAGGAGATCAACTACTGCCTGGGTTGTGTCACATGCTGGGTAAAGACCCCGGGAAAATGCGTGCAAAAGGATGGTATGGAGGCCTTGATTGGAAAATTTATGGGCTCGGATGTTTCCGTTTTGGCAACACCCCTTCATATAGACAATGTGTCGGGCATCATGAAAAATTTCCTTGATCGCCTTTTCCCAATCCGTATGCCCCACTTCGAGCTGGACAGCCATGGAGAAACCCGCCACGTAAGCAGGTACGAGCACTACCCCAAACTCATGATGATCTCAAGCTGCGGCTACCCGGAACAGAGCCAATTTCAGGTGATACGCCTCTGGCTTAAGAGGTTTTCACGGAATTTTAACATGGAGGTCGTCGGTGAGATCTACCGAAGCTGGGGCTGGCTCCTGAAATCAAAAGATGCCCAGTTGGAGCCAAAGATAGCAGCGTACAGGAATCTATTAAAAAAGGCAGGTCGTGAAGTCGTCGAGAATCTAAAACTGTCGGAAGAAACCACCACCCAACTGGAAGAACCGATCCTGCCGAAGGAAATGCATCTGGAGATTTCGAACAAGAGGTGGGACCAGGCAATCAACCTTGGCAAAAAGATATGGATGCCGAAAGAATAGGAGGAAAAACATTGGGCAGATTAGAGGGTAAAGTGGCCATTGTGACGGGAGGCGCGAGGGGTTTAGGCAAGATTTTTTGTTTGGCCTTGGCAGAAGAGAAAGCGAAGGTCGTCGTGGCCGATATTCTGGAAGATGAGGCCGAGCTGACAGCTCAGGAGATCCGGGCAAAAGGGGGCTCTAGTATTGCATTTAGGGTTGATATTACCTCTGAACAAGACACCCTCCGCATGGCTGAAGAGACAGTGAGGGTATTTGATGGGATAGATATCCTAATAAACAATGCCGCCCTGATTTACGGGATAACCCGGAAGCCCTTCACTGAAATCCCAATTGAGGAGTGGGACAGGCTGATGACCGTGAATCTAAAAGGCCCGTTTCTTTGTTGCAGGGCCGTATTTCCGCATATGAAAAAACAGGGAAAGGGAAAAATCATCAGCCTTTCCTCGGAAACGGCCTTCACAGGGTCCCGTTATTTTGTCCATTATGTGACATCGAAGGGCGGCATAATCAGCTTCACTAGGTCTCTGGCCGCTGAACTGGGCCAATATGGCATCTGCGTCAATTCTGTAGCTCCAGGTTTTACGGACAGTGAGGCGAGCAGAAGTGTCACAGATGATATTTCAAAATATGACGTAAGCCTTACGCCTTTGAGACGTCTAGAACAACCCCATGACCTAGTTGGAGCGGTCCTGTTTCTTGCAAGCGAAGAAAGTGATTTCATCACAGGTCAAACCCTTGTCGTTGATGGAGGTCGATATATGCATTAGAACCACAATTGAGCGAAAATGCTCAATTGGGAGCTTCCTAATTGGGCTTTAACTCAATTAGGGTAGAAGTGCTTGATTAGGTGTTATTCATACCTTGAACAAATCTGCTATGGCATGGAAAAATGAATATTTTAGAGTCATTGGATATTCACTTGAAAAACAGAGCCCGGGAGCTGGAAGGACTAAAAGCCGAAGGACATAAGATTATCGGCTATTACCCGGGCGGATATGTGCCCGAGGAAATCATCCTGTCCTGTGGTGCGATACCGGTCGGTCTCCATCGGGGCGGGGAGCACGAACCGGTCCTGATCGCCGGGGCATACCTTCCCCGCTGGATTGACACCTTTTGTCGTTCTCAGATTGGTTTCAAGGTCTTGGGTGGAGAGCCCACCTATGATTTGATCGACCTGTTTGTTGTCCCTGTAACCGACAATAACGTTAGGATAATGGCCGATGCCTGGGAATTTTACCGTCTAGGGGAGATATTTAAGTTTGGCGTTCCGCATCGAAAAACAGAACGGGCATTGAACTATTATCTCAACGGCATTCACGCTCTCAAGGAGAAAATGGAGAGCCTGTCAGGGGGAAAGGCCACTGAAGAAAACCTAAATGAGGCCATTGTGCTGTGTAACAGGGAAAGGGAGCTTTTCAGGAAAATCAGTTTAATGAGAAAGCGCGGGTCTTTATCTCTGACCGGGAAAGATTTCATCAGGCTGCTTCATGCCTCCTTGTGGCTTGATAAAAGAACCATGGTCGAGACGCTTGAATCACTGATTAGGGAAATAGAGAGCCAGGGAATTCAGCCAAGGTCCGGACCCAGGATTCTCCTTACAGGTTCCACTCTGGCTTACGGAGATGGTAAAATCATAAATTTGGTGGAAGAGGCCGGCGGTACGGTAGTCATTGAACATTTTGCCGAAGGCCTCAGATACTACTGGGACGATGTTGCACTTGATGGTAACCCTATGGAGGCATTGGCCGAAGCCTACTTCCAGCGGCGAA
>CAZENC010000411.1:0-2972 GCA_964513115.1 uncultured Desulfobacteraceae bacterium
AACAGCCTGAAATCACGAAGGCCTTCCAGCAGTCACTCCGAAAAAACCGCTTCATTCTTCGCCCTCAAAATCATGTGTCGATTTCATTCGTGCTCATTTGCCGGATGATCCTGGTATATACACTGATTGAATGTTGGTTTTCATTTGTGAAATAAGTTTTTGCGAGTTTCCGGCGGATATTTGCAAGCGCATTTCACAGAATAAAAATAGCTATGTAGGGTAATAATGCAGGAGCGTTCGTATGGACTTGAATTCATTTATGGCCCTTTATTCTATTCTGTTCGGGCTTGCCTTGGGAAGCTTTGTGAACGTTTGTATTTATCGTATCCCTATTAAAAAATCGATTATCAGTCCGCCGTCAACGTGTCCCAACTGCGGCCAGAGGATTAAATTTTACGACAATATTCCCTTGATCAGCTATGTTCTTTTATTAGGTAAATGCAGACACTGCCGCAATCGTATCCCGCTTAATTATCCGGCCGTTGAACTCCTGGTCGGATTTATGAGCCTGGCTTTGTTTATCAGATATGGCCTGAGTTTTCAATATTTTGTATTCCTTCTGTTTGTTTCGGTCCTTATTACCATCAGTTTGATTGATCTTCGGCACAAAATCATACCGGATGTTCTTTCACTTCCTGGCATCATTGCTGGATTTGCGGTTTCTTTTTTTCCTGGTCATGTTACCTGGCTGGATTCATTAATAGGGCTCATATCGGGTGGTGGGGCTCTCTTTCTTGTAGGCTTTGTCTATAAACTCATCACCGGAAGAGAAGGTATGGGAGGAGGCGACGTAAAGCTTTTAGCCATGATCGGCGCATGGATGGGTTGGATATCGCTACCTTTTATTGTTCTGATATCTTCCCTCACCGGCGCCTTTATCGGGTTTGCCTTCATTTTGCTGTCAGGAAAAGGGCTTCGGTTTAGGATACCGTTCGGTCCCTTTCTCTCTCTGGGCGCATTGCTTTATTTATTTTTTGGATTTGAATTGACAACCCTGTATTTTCGTTTGCTTGGATAGAGAGGTCTGATTTTGAGATTTTCATTATACAGCTTGAGAACAGGGGTTCTGACGTATATGGCCTTTTTGGCAGTGTTCGCCATGTTTCTTGTTAATGTGGTCATGGTGAAATTTGCAGTAAGAGACTTGCAGAGAGAGAGACTGAAAGCGGGACGCTTGCTAATGACTGTCCTGGAACAGAAGCTGGAATATGAGACTGTAGAAAGGCACAGATCCTGGGAGAATCTGCGATCAGATACCCAATTTAGAAACCGGACTGCCTCATTGCTTAAGGAAGTCGGTTTCTCTTATGTCTTGGTGTTCAACGGGGACTGTAACAGGGTTTTTGAGATTGAACCTCCAGGTAAAATGAATAAGGACGCTTTCCTGATTTCGCGAAAGGTCCTTGCAACTAGAAAAGGTTCTCATGATTTTTCCGGAAGCACCTGGGGCGTGATCTGGCTTGGCCCAGAAAGCTTGAATATTTCCGAGCCCATGTTCTTAGACGGGCGTTTTGCAGGTGCAACCACTATCGGTGCGGACCTAGTTCCATTATATCAAAGGCTAAGAGATTCGGAAAAGATCATTCTCATCTACATTTTCCTTAATACGATTGTTTTTATTCTGGTTGGCGCCTATTTTCTCTCGAGAACGGTTGTCAAGCCAATTCACAAACTTTTGGGTATTACAGAAGAATTTGAAGAGGGGGAACCATTTCCGCAATTCTTGGACTCATCCCGAAATGAAATAGGTCAGCTCTTTCGCTCTTTGAACAAAATGCTCAAACGTCTGGAGGAAAACAAACAGGAATTGAAATCCCATATTGTCTCTCTTGAAGAGGCCAACCAGGAGTTAATGAAGGCTCAAAAGGAAATCATCAAGTCCGAGAAACTTGCTTCAATGGGTCGTTTGGCGACAGGTGTGGCTCATGAAATTGGGAACCCAATAGGTATTGTATTGGGTTACCTGGAATTACTCAACAAGGGTGGTCTTAACGAAGAGGAAAAACAGGATTTTTTGAATCGAATCGAGTCTGAGATAAGACGTATTAGTGGTATTATCAGGCAGCTCCTTGATTTTTCAGGCCCTTCAAGCGGTGAACGGGCACAAACAAGCCTGCACGGATTGGTCACGGAAACGATAAACATTCTAAGGCCTCAGCCGATGATGGCTTCCATAAATCTGAATACGGATCTAAAGGCGGAAAGAGATGAGGTTTTGGCCGACAGCGATCAGTTAAAGCAGGTTTTTCTTAATATTATCATGAATGCAGCCGATGCCATGGGAGATGCCATGGTCTCGAATGAAGAATCCCGGCCCAAGACTCTGACGGTAAGAAGCTCCAATGTAAATGATTCAATAGAGCTATGTTTTAAGGATGAAGGATTTGGGATCTCAGAGCAAGACCTTGTTCATATTTTTGACCCATTTTTTACAACCAAAGAACCTGGTAAAGGTACCGGCCTCGGTCTGTCGGTCTGTTACAGGATCATAGAAGGATTAGGAGGGACTATAAGAGCGGAAAGTACAGTGGGGAAAGGGACAACAATCATTATTGACATTCCGCTCCACCAATAATTAAATTCGAAATGAGAAGCATTAAATCAGAAAAAAACCGAAATTCAATTGTTCAGTATCGTTCGAAAGTGTTAACAAATTAGTTTCGAGGACCTTTTCGGCGATGCCAATTTCCTCAAGGCGTTATCTATTCCTTTAGGAGTGGGTGGCCAAATATATATGCGGTTTCGTAACGAGCCTGCAAACTCCCATCAAGCCTGTGGCCCAAACCGCATATATTTGGCCACGACAAAGGTCGGTGGTATTCTTTTTAAGATAACGTCTTTCGGAAACCCCCATCGCCTTCATTAAGATGAACAAATCACTGTTGATATGAACAATATTAAACGATACAAAAGAATTAATAAAGTGGAGATGAATCATGTCTGAACAACATGTGCTTGTCATAGACGATGAA
>CAZENC010000412.1:0-2966 GCA_964513115.1 uncultured Desulfobacteraceae bacterium
TTGCTGGCTATGATCCGAGGGCCATGCTGGGTCATGGCGTTACTTTTGCCACCACGCCCATGGGTGCCGATCACACGGCGGGAAACTTGGTCGGGCTGTATTTGACACAACAGCTCGATCCATTGAAACCGCAGGGACAGGTTGAGGCCTCCAGGTTCATACAAATCGCTATGGCCGCTTTTGACGTAACGGGACTCTGCTTTATGGCGAGTGTGGCCCTGTTGACCCCCGAAGCTGGTGAGGCTTTTTTGAAGGTGCTCAATGCCAAATTAGGCACACAGTTTGGGCCGGACGACTTCCCAGGTGCCATGGGTATTCGAGTGTTGAAGGCAGAGAAAGAATTCAACAGAAGGGCGGGGTTTACGAAAGAGGATGACCGTTTGCCCAGGTTTTACTATGAAGAGCCGCTGCCTCCCCATAACACCGTCTTTTCCATCACTGACGAAGAGATTGACAGCACTTTCGATTTCTAACGGGAATAAAGAATGCGGATGATGTGTCTCTGGCTGTTATCGGAAATGATAATACAATAGGGAGATAACAAATGGTAGCCAATGAGGCAATAAAAGCAAAGCTTCAAGAACTGGAAGAAAGAGTATGGGATGTGCAGGCCATTGAGGCTAGATACAAAAAACTGAAAGCAGAGGAAATCCCCAAAAAGACCCTTGATAGGGATGAGATTATAGCCAACAAACAGCAGGTCCTGGATCGCGTTCAGAGAAGAGCCGAGGAATATAATTTTCTTGCACGGAATTGTGCCCGGGGTACCGCTCTTGCTTTGATGGAAGAATTTGGCGTGGGCAGTATGGAGATTATTAAGGCCTTGTCCCCGTTTCCCGGCATCGGTGGGACTGGCCAAATGTGTGGGGGCATAACCGGAAGCCTGATTGCCTTTGGGCTTTATTTCGGCAGTGATGACATGCTGGATTTTGAAGCTGTCGGTGCAACGATTGATATCGCCCAAAAGTTTATGGCCAGCTTTAAAGACGAATTGGGTCATCAATTATGCGCTGACATTCAAGAACACGTGGTATTTGGACGGTTTATGGATCCCGGGGCGAGTGAAGAGCATATGAGGGCTTTCGCGGAGGCAAAGGGATTCGAAAAGTGTGGTCTCGCTACGGGGACAGGAGCCAGGCTGGCCGCCGGGTTTTTAGTTGACAGCATGAAGTGAGTAAGGATCGTTAAAGATTACTGAAAGAAACTTATCGATACTGCCGGCAAAGGCGGTGGTTTTATCATGGGAAATGGGGCGTTCTTTGGTTATGCCAGGCCGGAAAATATCACGGCTATGGTTGTTTTCACCAAAGATTGTATGGCTAGAACTATTTATATTAGAGAAAGGAGAAAAAATGAAAAATAAAAAATGTTTTTCGTTGCTGGTGGCTATCCTTTTTGCATCACTGCTTTCTGGTTGTTACGATTTAATTAAGAAGGAGGCGCCCTTGAGCCGAATGATTGACCCGATAGTTTCCACCGATTGGCTATCTTCGAACAGCCAGCTGGAAGACCTTGTAATCATTGATATCAGAGGTCCTGCTGATTATGGAGCGAGTCATATACCCGGTTCAATCAATGAGCCTTTTGTAAAAGCTTTTGATCCCTGCAAAGGCCCCAGTTCTAATTGGATAATCGGGACTAAAGATTGCCTTTGGCTTGAGGTACCGGACGTAAATGACCTATTTAATACCATAGGTTCCCTTGGGATAACAGGCAATTCACGAGTCGTGATTGTTACCGCACCAAATCCCAAAGAACCCCCATTCTTCGGTCTCGCGAATGGAACCAGGGTTGCATGCACCCTCATATATGCAGGGGTAAAGAACGTAGCTGTGCTTGACGGGGGATACCCAAAGTGGCTCGCGGAAGGGCGGCCAACAACTAAGCAAGCAACTACTCCGAATGCGGTAAAGTATGTGGGTGAAGCAAATAAGGCAATGTTTGTTCCTGCATGCTACGTTAAAAAGCACAGTCGGGATGCTGTCATTATCGATACCAGAGACACGAATGTTTATTTCGGTCTAAGCGTTGAACCTTTTGCAAAAAAGGCCGGGCATATCCCGAATGCCAAATCGTTGCCCGCTCCATGGATTTGGGATTTGAATTCGGACGATGGAACGTACGTTTATAAGAATCCTGAGATGCTTAGTGCCATGGCGTCCGGTGTGATTGGTCAATCTGCAGATCCAAAGAGTCAGGAAATTATTGTCTACTGCGGTGTGGGCGGGTATACCAGCACCTTGTGGTTTGTGCTGACAAAGGTACTGGGATATCAAAATGTTAAGTTCTATGACGGCTCGGCCCAGGAATGGGCAAGAAATAACGATATGGTAATGTAGTAACGGGACTGGGATAATTCTTTAGGTTGTCTAGGACAGCAAGACTTTACGCTGGTCTTATGGTTGACAGGATGAAGTAGTGCGGATTTCAAGTTTGCACACCGCACACCATCAACAACCAATGGAAAGACAGGTGTTTTTTTCCAAAAAAAGATCTGGCGCTTTTAGATTCGTCGGTAGCTATTTTAGCGACCGGGAGGGCGATCTGAATCAGTTTTTCACGTTGCGATGCTTTCCATCAAAAACTTAAGAAGGAGGTTATTGCTATGTCAGGGGAATTAGCGAAATTGCTATCTGATCTAAAGGAACCGGAGGCCTTAGCATTCGTTGAAAAGGCCCTGGGAGAGGGAGTTGACCCTATCGAACTTTTAGGGGATGCCAAGGAAGGCA
This sequence comes from uncultured Desulfobacteraceae bacterium, assembly GCA_964513115.1. Lineage (GTDB taxonomy): Bacteria > Desulfobacterota > DSM-4660 > Desulfatiglandales > Desulfatiglandaceae > JAFDHL01. Next base: position 2,730 of record CAZENC010000412.1, read on the forward strand.
TGTATATTGTAGGCCAGAAATTTGCCAGTGAAGAGTACTTTATCCCGGACCTTGTTTTTTCCGGGGAGATCCTAAAGGGCATTGTCAAGATAGTTGAACCACATTTAAAGGCCAAGGAAGGTGAGGAGAGCGAACGCCTGGGAAAGGTCGTTATCGGGACAGTGGCAGGAGACATACATGACATTGGGAAGGATATCGTGGTCTTTATGCTTGATGTCAGCGGGTTTGATGTGGTGG
>CAZENC010000413.1:0-2959 GCA_964513115.1 uncultured Desulfobacteraceae bacterium
AGCGCTTCATGCTCACGCTCCTGCCTTTCCTTTAGCCTTTTTTTCACGACCTTTAAATAATGCCAGGCCGTAATCAAAGCCCTTATTAAAGGCGGTCGTATTCATTTCCTCCGTACCCTTCGGCACAGAAGCGACAACCGCGTTACGCGCAGCATTCACGGAAACAGCTTTTGTGATTGAGGTGAAAAAACCTAACATAATGATATTTGCCATCATGACTCTCCCCAGCTCTTCTGCCATACGGGTGGAAGGGATGCCAAAAAAGGTCCTATTAATATCTCGAGGTTTTACAAGGTCCTGATCAATGAGCAAGGTGCCTTCTGCGCCAAGAAGGTCAATGAATTTATCAAAACCGGATTGGGACATGCATACTAAGATGTCAGGGTGCCTCACGTATGGATAATGGATAGGGTTGTCAGAGATCACTACCTCAGCGCTACAGGCTCCCCCGCGGGCCTCAGGACCGTAGGACTGGACCAGCGTACTTTGCCTGTGGTCGCCTAAGGCCACTGCCTCGCCAAGGATGCGACCGGCCAATACAATTCCTTGGCCTCCAAACCCTGTAATGATAATTTCCTGTTTTGCGTCTTTGTGTTCCTTCATGGTCTTTTACTTGTGTAAAATGTGAGCTATTTGTGTTTTACGCCGCTTTGCTTTCCTCCGATAGATCTGTAGGCCGGCATGTCTTGTCATACATTTCCGTGCAAGTGGGACGGTCCTGGTCTATAAATTTCCCTAAAATAACCCCCTTTTCAAAATCGATATCCAGTTCCGAGGGATGCGCGTTGTTCTTGATAATAGTGCGCTCTTGATAAATCCTAAGGGAGTCGAGCGGTTTCTCCCTGTTTCTTCTTCCATAGTTGACCGGGCAGGGAGCCAGTACCTCGATAAAGGAAAATCCCCGCTTTAAAAGGGCTTCTTCAATGGATTCCATTAGGTCGCGGGTGTGCAGGATGGTCCATCTGGATACATAAGTAGCGCCTGAGGCGTAAGCCAGGAGAGGAAGGTTAAAAGGACTTTCGGAATTACCAGCGGGCGTGGTTGTGGTTTTTGCCTTATACGGCGTGGTGGCCGCGACCTGACCTCCGGTCATGCCGTAATTGAAATTGTTTACACAAATGACGGTCATGTCCACATTCCGACGGGCAGCATGTATGAAGTGGTTGCCGCCGATGGCAAAAAGGTCTCCGTCCCCGCTGAATACAACGACATTCAGTTCCGGATTGGCCAACTTCATGCCGGTTGCAAATGGAATGGCCCTTCCATGCGTTGTGTGATATGAGTCCAGGTTCACATAACCGGCGCCCCTCCCCGAACATCCGATTCCGGATATCATCACTGTTTTTTTGAGATCAATGCCGCTTGTTTTCATAGCGGTCAGACATGAGGAAAATGCCGTGCCAATGCCGCATCCTGGGCACCAGATGTGGGGGATGCGATCCAACCGAAGAAGGTCGTCCAAGGGATGGCTCGAGGGTTTTTTGATCTGTTTCATGCTTTACCTCATGGTTAGTAAGCGTTCACGATTCAGCCTGGAGATGTCGGCTGATCCCTGAATATTCTCAAAAGACCTCTTTCAGGGTATTGATGACACGCTCCGGTGGAATAATTGTGCCGCCCGGGTGCCCAACCAAAAAAGCGGGCGCCTTGCCACCCGCACATCTTTCAACCTCAAGATGGATTTGGCCCAGGTTGATTTCAACGGTCACAAATCCCTTAACTTTTTCCGCAAGGTTTCGGATTTGGTCTTCCGGAAAAGGCCAGACCGTGATTAGTCTTAATAGCCCGGCTTTGATTCCCTGCTCACGGGCTTCATCCACGGCCGCCAGGCAGGTACGGGATGAAACCCCGTAGGAGACTATTACGATTTCAGCATCATCAAGTCTGTAGCTCTCGGTTCGAATGATATCATCAAGATTCTTGCGAACCTTTCCTATTATGCGTTCCATCATCTCATATTGCGCGTCCACCGTCATGACCGGGTACCCTCGCTCATCGTGAGTTAGGCCTGTCATGTGTACATTGTATCCTTCGCCTGCAATCGGCATGGGAGCAATGCCGTCAGGACCAGGCCTGTAAGGTTTTAAACGGTCTTTTCTACCTTTGGGTCTTTTTCTTGAAACTGTTTTGATGTCTTTCGCATCCGGTATAATGACGCGCTCGCTCAGGTGTCCGACCATTTCATCTGTCATGACAAGTACAGGCAAACGGTATTTCTCGCTCAGGTTAAAAGCAGTGATTGTCTGATAGAAGATTTCCTGGGGGGATGAAGGAGCCAATGCGATGATCTCATAATGTCCGTGTGACCCCCATCTTGCCTGCATCATATCACTTTGAGCACCCTGAGTAGGAAGGCCCGTGGATGGACCGGCACGTTGAACGTTGGCAATAACACAGGGGGATTCTATACAGATTGCAAGGCCGATATTTTCCATCATCAGGCTGAAGCCTGGTCCCGAAGTTGCTGTCATGCTCTTTACGCCGGCGCATGAAGCGCCAATGACAGAGGCTATTGCCCCTATCTCGTCTTCCATCTGGATAAAGGTGCCGCCCACCTCCGGAAGCCGAGCAGACATATGTTCGGCAATTTCCGTGGCAGGAGTTATCGGATACCCGCCGAAAAAGAGGCATCCGGCAGCCATAGCGCCTTCAGCGCAGGCAACGTCTCCTGTCATAAAATGTTCACCTGTAAGTACTGCCGGTCTCATTTTTCCTTGTTCTCCATATTTGCAGTATCTTCCACAGAGAAAATGGCGAATTCAGGGCAGATAATTTCACAGTAATGGCAATTGACACAGTCATCAGGTTTTACAACAGTGGGCGGATGATAGCCCTTTTGGTTAAATTTAGTTGAAAATTCAAGAACTTCCTTAGGGCAGAATTCTATACAATACCCGCAGCCCTTGCATCGGTCTTCGATAATATAGACCACGCCCCGGGAAATCTGAATCTCGTCTGC
>CAZENC010000414.1:0-2957 GCA_964513115.1 uncultured Desulfobacteraceae bacterium
CTTTGTTACCGGGATATATTGTTGTATCGTTTGCATGGTAGCCCTCAATAGAAGTGTATGACCATTATAATGGTCATATTTATTTTGTCAAGGCAAAAAATCGGCCTACAGTTGCCTTTTTTCCCTGAGTATGGGGAATATCTTAATTGCATGGCATGGCTAAATTTGCTGTTTGGAGAATGAATTGGCAAAAAATGCAATAGATGAATGTTCGGCGGATCCGTCTGGCAGGCTTGTCTGCCGTCAGTTTGGCAGATTCCAGCTTCCCAGCCGCCCAGCATTCAGGCTTCCAAGCTTCTAATCATAAATACTAGGTGATAGCTAATGGCATTTACATCGATTAGCATAGTCAGAATATCGGATGGTATACTGGCGAAAGACGATGTGTGCATCAAAGGCTTCCAGATTTTTTATGACTCCGGTGAACCGGTTGCCCCACATTGGTGTATGGGAAGTAGTTGACTATATCTACTAGAGGCGGGAAAGGCTGATAGGCAACGATGAGAAGGGCGAAAGGTAAGAGTAAGAGTTTTAGTTGAATTATCTACCGGTAAGCAGAATTATGATCGGGATGTAATGAAAGGATGCGCAGCCATAAGCCTTCACGGTACGCTATTCCTCGGAATCCGCTACCAATTCGAAAACTGTAAAGCCTTTTGCTATTTGGGCCTTTCTTGGATAATATGGCCTCCCATTTTAGTCCATGCTCAATATATACCTGTTCCCATGTCATATTGGCCAATTTTCGAAGAGTATTGAGGATGTTGCGTTGCTCGTTTTTGGACAGTTTGAAAAGCTGCCGCTGAAAGACTGGGTTGTTCAAATCCAAACGCACGGGCTGATGGCTTTTCTGGTTCATCTTTTGGACTGTGCTTCCAATTCCTCAAAGTTAGTGTCTTCGGGCGGATTTTCCCCTGCCCAGGCAATAGCTTCGTTAAGTTCGTCCTGAACATCTTGCCGGTGCAACCACTTTTCATTATCGGGAATGAATAGACCAAGTTTAACGATCCAAACTCCTGCTTCTATCTCATCCAACATCACGTTTCGACCTGCGAATTTTTTCCCCAGTGAGATCTGGCCGCTACTGCCAACTGTTTTTATAATGCCCATGGTCCCTCCAAAATTAATTATTACAATATTAAGATAGCACAAATGCATGATCAGTCAAGGTTAAAATCGTGCCCTTTGCCCCTGGGACAAGAAGGCTGGGTGAGACCTTTGCATAACCTGCTGAAAATCGCCACTGCTTGTAAGCTCTGGAACAAAATCTCTCAAATCCAAATTGACATTACTTTTTAAAAAGGTTAACTTAAGTTGAACATAAATTTAACGGAGAATGATAATGAAGCATATAATCAATGCCAAGGAACTAAGGGCATCTTTGCCGGAAATAGTAAGAAAAGTTGGGCATGGAGATCAGTATACCGTTTTCTATAGAAGTCGTCCGGCATTTCGTATTGTCGGTATGGATACTGAAGACGAAATAAAGACTCCTTTGTCTGAAGATCCCCTTTATACTGCAGAGGCTGTTGGGTTTTCAACAGACGGTTTGAATGCCGTTGACCATGATATGACTCTCTATAGGTGAGCAAACCCATGGCCAGGCGACTCTTTGTGGATACTGCCGGCTGGATGTCTATGGCAGATAAAAATGATAAGCTTCATATAGATTGTATTCGAGCGCGAGATGAATGGCTAAAAAAGGGAAACCTGCTGTTAACCACGGATTATGTAATCGATGAAACTCTTACCCTGATCAGAACAAGAATAGGAATCGATGGGGCCGAGAAATGGTGGGATCAGGTATCAGGCAGTCCGCGACTGAAAGTGGAGTGGATTCATTTTGAAAGAGTTGAGAAAGCGCGTAGATGGTTTTTCAAGTGGCGAGATAAATCATTTTCGTTTACTGATTGTACAAGCTTTGTTGTAATGAAGGAACTCAAGTTAAAAAGGGCTTTGACAGGAGATAAACATTTTGTCGAGGCCGGATTCGAGATCCTGCCGTAATTTCTAGAGTAAACAACGGCCTATGGCCGTGAGATTTGAAAAGGCTTTAGCGTGTTGAGCGTTTAAAAAAATTTTGAAATTCGAATTTGAGTGTTCTCATTGAACCAAGCTTATTGGCCCGTTTTAGATTGATGAACATTTGAGATCTCTGGATAAGTCTCTGGAAACCTTGGCCTAATCTTATGAAAAATGCAGCAGAATCGGTGAAAAAGATTATTACGATCTGGAAAAGCATGAAAACTTCCCAGCCTGCAAGCCCTTTTTAACCCAACCGACCATGCTATTTAATGATTACTGGCAAAGAATTGGAGATCCTACAATAATAGGGTGGACCATCACTATTGCCTATTTTATTGCAGCATTTCTGTGCTGGAGGGCCGGGAAAGTCGAGAGGGAAAATAATTTAGGCACACGTAATTCCCATAGTTATCTTTTATGGTTTGGATTGGCAATAATCCTGTTAGTTTTAGGTCTGAATAAGCAGCTTGATCTGCAGACGTTACTTACATCGGTGGGCCGTGAGATTGCATTAAGTCAGGGCTGGTATGGTATACGACGTGAAGTTCAATCAATATTTATTGGTTTTCTGGCATTGCTTGGATTATTATCAATGGGTATTATTTGTTGGCGGCTCAGGGACCGATTTTGGGAGTTTTGGCTGATTATTTTGGGTTTGGTGTTATTATTTTCATTTATTTTCATTCGCGCAGCTTCTTTTAACCATGTGAACTACTTCCTAAATAAATGGAGCGTCATAGGGCCTTTCAGGATGAAATATGTTGTCGAATTGGGAAGTATTGTTCTTCTTGGATCTGGCGCTATACAGAGGATTAAAAAAAGTTTTAAAGCTGATAGGCATCGATGAGAAGGGCGAAAGAAGCATACTAATATGTGAGCATAAAAAGCGCAAAGTGGAGGGTCTATAATGTCAATAAAATTTACTGCTGTCA
>CAZENC010000415.1:0-2951 GCA_964513115.1 uncultured Desulfobacteraceae bacterium
CCCGAGGAATGAGGCGTATATAGAAATACGCCGCAGTGACGAGGGATGAGGATAACGCAGTAGATGGGGGTTTTCCGACAGCCTCCTAGGAAATGAAAAGTACTGAGACATGTTTAAAAAAATACTCATTGCCAACAGAGGAGAAATAGCCGTCAGGATCATTAGGACCTGCCGGGAAATGGGAATTCAGACAACGGCGGTTTATTCGAAGGCGGACGTCGCGGCCGCTCATGTCCTGGAAGCTGATGAAGTGGTCCTTTTGGGAGAATCGGAGCCCTCAAAAAGTTATCTTAATATTGATCGGGTTATTAATGCGGCTGAAAAAACCGGTGCCGATGCAATTCATCCGGGTTACGGTTTTTTAGCTGAAAACCCGGACTTTGCTGAGCAATGTGAAACATCCGGCATTATATTTATCGGCCCCCCTTCCCGTGTGATAAAGAACCTGGGAAATAAGACCCTGGCGAGGACCATTATGAAAAAGGCCGGGGTCCCGGTGATCCCCGGTATGCTGGAGGCCACGACCGAACCGGCTGTTTTGTATCAGGAAGCGGAACGGATGGGCTATCCAGTCCTGGTCAAGGCGGTTGCCGGGGGCGGCGGTAAAGGCATGAGAGTAGTCTCTGAACAGGGGGAAATGGAAGAAGCCTGTCTCTCCGCCATGAGTGAAGCTGAGAAGGCATTCGGCGACGGCTCTCTGTATCTGGAGAAGTGTATGGAATGCCCCCGTCATGTTGAATTTCAAATCCTGGCCGATCAACACGGCAACGCTGTGCATATGTTTGAAAGGGAATGTTCAATTCAGCGAAGGCATCAGAAAATTATCGAGGAAACGCCCTCCCCTGCAATGACACCTTCCCTTCAAGAAGCCATGGGAAAGGCGGCCATATCTGCAACTTTGGCCTCGGGATATGTCAACGCCGGAACAGTAGAGTTTCTCTTAGAGCCATCAGGACAGTTTTATTTTTTAGAGGTCAATACCCGTCTCCAGGTGGAGCACCCCATTACAGAGATGACAACCGGTATTGATCTTGTAAGGCAACAACTGGAGATCGCCTCTGGCAGGCCTCTGGCATTCAACCAACAAGATATCACCCGGACGGGACACGCCATTGAATGTCGCATTTATGCGGAAGATCCCGAAGCCGATTTTTTCCCCTCACCAGGACCTGTGTTATTTCACCGGGAACCCGCCGGCCCCGGGGTCCGAAATGACTCTGGTATCTACGGCGGATTTGAAGTGCCGGTGGAATATGACCCGATTCTCGGAAAACTGATCGTCATGGCAGGAACCAGAGAAGCGGCCCGAATGCGTATGATCCGTGCCCTGGAAAGCTATGTCATCTTGGGTATTCGCACCATAATCCCTTTTTTAATAGATGTTCTCAAATCTTCTGAGTTCATCGAAGGCAATACCTATACAAATTTCATAGACCGCAATTTTAAAGACTGGACTCAGAATATGGATGATGCGGCTCTGGCAAGGATCGCTTATGTGATTGATGAGTTGACCTCACTTGAAAAAACGTCTGCAACTGTAAGAGACAGAGGCTGGCCAACGCCCTGGGAGACATTAGGTGAGTGGAGGATATGAAAAAATATCGCCTTAAGATTGTGGAAGAGACTGCCGATGTGGATGTCTCTAATCCGGTTAGCGAGCAGAACATGGAGTTTATCATTGGGGAAGAGACATATCATGTCGGTTACCGGGCCATCTCAAATAATTGCCTTCATCTGGTAGTGGATGGAAAGGCAATCAAGGCCTTTCTTATACGGGGAGGACATGGAAAACACGTCTTTGTAAACGGCAGGAGCTTCGTGGTCGAAGATGCGGATCAATTGCCTTTGCGACGTGGCAGGCGAACGGGCATAGATCAAGCCCCCGGTGATGTAACACCCCCGATGCCCTCTGTAGTTGTTCGAATCATGGTCGAAGAAGGTGATTTTGTGGAAAAGGGCCAGGGATTGATCGTGGTAACAGCCATGAAGATGGAAACGACCTTGAAGGCCCCCTATAACGGCAGGGTTACAGCGATAAAAACAACTGTAGATGCAAAAGTAGCCCCCGGAGACATACTGGTAGAGATTGAAGAAGAGGTGCCTGAAAATGAACAATGACCTTCTTTACAAAGTGAAGGCCCGCGCAGCCTTCCTGACAATCAATCGGGAATCAAGGAGAAATGCCATCAGCCAGGAGATGATTACCGGCTTCCTGGACTATCTTGACAGGGCTGACCAGGACGAGATGGTATGTGCTGTCTGCATCACGGGAAAAGGAGAAAAGGCCTTTTGCTCCGGGGCTGATCTGGCCTTTACCCTTGCAAAAGAAGGGGAGGAGCGGTTATCAGGAACCAGAAATTATGCCGAACTCCTCAAAAAGATGGCCGGGTTTGGGAAGCCTTTACTTGCCAGGGTCAATGGACCATGCCTTGCCGGCGGTCTGGGTCTGATGCTCTCATGCGATATCATCATTGCTCGAAACGACACCTTTTTTCGCACCCCTGAAGTAAATGTAGGGATTTTTCCCATGATGGTCGGGGCCCTGCTTTACCGAAACGTTGGTAGAAAAAAAGCCATGGACATGGTACTGACTGCACGAAAAGTACCAGCCCCGGAGGCGGAGCGCATGGGCCTAATCACCCGGGCCATTGAACCGGAACGCCTAGATGACGAGGTTCAAGAGACACTGAAGCTCCTCACATCTAAGAGCCCTATAGGAATGCGAATAGGGAAAGAGGCTTTCAACGCCATGAGTGACATGCCGTTTGAAGAGGCGGTGGATTATTTGTGTAAGGCCCTGGGCAGAGCTGTTTCAACCGAAGACGCCATGGAAGGTATGACGGCCTTCATGGAAAAAAGAAAACCCAACTTTAAAGGGAAATAGATGGTGTTGAATTTGCTCGAAAGGCATGATAGTTAATGGTTCCGATGACATCGGCGTAACTGAGAGA
>CAZENC010000416.1:0-2949 GCA_964513115.1 uncultured Desulfobacteraceae bacterium
CACATGTTTGAAGGATTCGGGCTTCCCATATGGAAGGATCCTGACGGCCAGTACGTTCATGAAGGCCGGTGGCAGCTCATGATTAACGGCGAATCCTATAAGCTCATCCTGGCTGAGGCAGCCAAAAATTCTATGGCCACTTTAGGGGATGATGGAGAAATAGTGGAGAGGGTGTTTATGCACAAACTTCTCCTTGATAAAAATGACAAAAACCGTGTGGCCGGCGCTATAGGGTTTAGCGTAAGAGAACCCTTTGATTTTTATGTTTTCAAGGCAAAGGCTGTCCTAGTTGCTGCTGGAGGGGCTGTTCATGTGTTCAGGCCCAGGTCAACAGGCGAGGGTTTGGGTCGTGCCTGGTATCCGCCGTGGAACTCTGGATCAAGTTCTTCATTGATGCAAGAGGCAGGTGCGGAAATGACTTCCCAGGAAGTGATCTTCATCCCGGCCCGGTACAAAGACGGATATGGACCGGTCGGGGCCTGGTTTCTGCTGTTTAAGGCGACCGCCACAACTGCGAGCGGAGTTAACTATATGGCCGAAGGCTTGGCGGAAGGGGGAGAACTCCATAATTGGCTACCTTATGGCGCGGTCAAACCTATTCCAACCTGCCTCAGGAACCATCTTATGATGCAGCGGGTCTACATGGAAGGTGATGGCCCTATCCTGATGCATACCGATAAGGCCATTGAAAAGATTGCCTCCGAGGCCCCGGACGAAAAGGCGAAAAAGAGGAAACTAAAAGAGCTCGAGGCTGAGGCATGGGAAGACTTCCTGGACATGACCATCAGCCAGGCTATGTTGTGGGCATCAAAAAATATCTATCCTGAACAGGGGCCGTCTGAGATTATACCATCCGAGCCCTACTTTATCGGTTCACACTCAGGGGCATCGGGTGCATGGTGCAGTGGCCCGGAGGACATCCAGGATGATACTTCCAAGGCCGAATATTTCTGGGGCTATAACCGCATGAGTACTGTCAAAGGCCTGTTTGCAGCGGGTGATGGTGTAGGTGATTCCAGCCATAAGTTCTCTTCCGGTTCATTCACCGAAGGACGTATTTCGGCAAAGGCAGCAATTAAGTTCTGCGTAGAGAATCCGGATATGCCTGAAGTGGATCAAGCAAAGATAGACGAACTCAAGGCAACAACTTACGCCCCACTAAAGCTTTATGAGGATACCAAAGATTACGCGGTCGGAGATCCTCACAAAGGCTATACTTATTCAGAAGAGATCAATCCAAACTGGATCGATCCGAAGATGCTTATGTTCCGCATCCAGAAGATAATGGACGAGTATGCAGCAGGCTGGGGAGCCCAGTATACTTGTAGTGCAACTACGTTGAATATCGCCTTGAATCTCCTGAACTATGCAAGAGAGGATCTGGACAAGGTGGCTGCCCGTGATATCCATGAATTGATGAGGTACTGGGAAAATAATCACCGGCTTCTTATTGCTGAGGCGCACGTAAGGCATAAATTGTTCCGTGAGGAGACCAGGTGGCCAGGCTACTACTACCGTTCTGACTTCAAGAAGTTAGATGAGGAAAACTGGGGAGACGTATTTACAAACTCCAAATACAATGCGGAAACCAATGAATGGGAGATGATCAAGCGACCTATCATCCGTTTTGTGAAAATTGAAAAGGTTGTAGGTATGTAATAGCCATATTTAATTTTAAACCCATACTGCTCCAGGAGGCCTTGTGGCGCCTGGAGCAGTATTTATTATTGTATCACAAGGAGGGATTCGCTACATAGCCCTTTCGGTCTTTTATTAATGCATCAATTTCATCCCTGTGACCTGTTAAAAATTTTATCATATTTGCTGAGTGCGCGGCTATTTTCTGGATGTCTCCACTTTTGACAAGCGAGCCCTCTATCAGCATATTGTGTGAATGTAAATAAGAAATGATTTTGTCTTCTGCGTCAAGTTTTACATGAAAGCGATTTTTAAGGTAATCCAGCCAGTCTCCGAATTCTCTGGAGTGATCCAGGTGATCCTGGGAAATACGGGCCTCGAGACATAGCTGGAATGTCATTCCGGGTAGAAGACCGGAGCCCCCAAGGAAATCCAGTGCGTGAGCCAGTTCATGTATGAGGGTAGAGTCATGTATGTTCGGCGTAATCGCTATATATATTGTTTTGGGATCCTTTTCCTCTATCTTCATGGGGTTGACGATCAGGCCTGCTGCCCTGTAATGCTTAGCCCCTAAATTAGCTTTATCAAAGGATTCAAGCTCGACGTATGCTGCGAAATCAATGAATTTTATGCATGAAATATTGGCGTTACCTGTAAGCTCTTTGATTTCCAGGGAATCAGCCATTTCCTTTGATCGTCCATAATTTACTTCTGGGAGGGATGTGATTTTTTGTGCAACATTTTTCTTTAGCTTTTTGGATTGTATCAAAAAAAGCTCATCCTCACGGCCTAGATGACAATTTTTAAACTTTTTTCCGCTGCCGCATGGACACGGATCATTTCTGCCTATTTTTTCCATTATCGCCTCTGGCTAAGTGGTGTAAATAGATACTTGTAGCTGAGCATAATTGTAATTTTCGGTTTTTTAGAATACTCCTGACTGGCTACTCCTCAATTATACCTTTTCTTAAGGCATCTTTTGATTTAACGGGAAAGGGATTTGTCTTGCCGGTATCGGGATCCAGCATATGCCGATATGATACGTGACGATGGTAATTGTTCCACATCCAATCCCAGCCTTTCATAAAATAAGGGCATTCATCATTGAAACATACGTACAAAAAATCACCCGTCCATGTTGTGCATCCACCATATTGCAGTTGCGTGCCAGCCCATTTACTCATCTTATTTCCACAATGTGGACATGTTGGGGCCTCCTTATTATCTGGCATAATTTACCTCCATATAGACTTTTGGTGATAAGATATAATCATTTTAGATTTTTTATCAAGCTATAAAACTTAAGAAGCA
>CAZENC010000417.1:0-2937 GCA_964513115.1 uncultured Desulfobacteraceae bacterium
AACGTGAGGGTCGGGGGTTCGAATCCCCCCATCTCCACCATTTATTTTATTACCTCTTAACATAATCTGCGGCTACAAAGCCGCACGTCACTTCAGTCATCATGAGTTACATGCCTCTATTAAGGGATTAATCTCTGAAACCGTAATTAGGATTTCTTCATTAAAAGGATTCAAGGGGTCAAGGATTCTAGGGTTCTAGTGAGATTAAAAGTATAAATCCTTTAAACTATTGAATCTCGTTTTTAATAATTAGGTATAGAGAAGGAGCTGGAGATGCTGAAGAAAAAGATCGGGATCATCGGCGTCGGGAATATGGGCGAGGCCATCCTGCGGGGTCTCCATCAAAAAGGATTGGCCAAGAACTTAGTGGTTAGTGAGATCCGTCCGGACAGGAGTGACTATATCAAAAAGAACTACGGCGTTACAGTGGTCTCGGAGAACAAAAAGCTCGTCTCCCAGGTTCAGGTCATCATCCTGGCTGTCAAGCCCCAGGAGTTGAAGGGGGTCCTGCAGGAGATCGCCCCAGCCCTCGATTCCTCCACGCTCATTATCTCCATCGCTGCCGGGGCCTCCCTTGGCACCATCGCTTCTATCTTGGACAGAGACGTGCGCCTCGTGAGGGGGATGCCCAATATCGCCGCCCTGGCATTGGAGTCCGCTACTGCCCTTGCCAAAGGGGGAGAGGCGACGGAAGAGGATTTGGAGGTCGCTCAGGAGATATTCAATGCCCTGGGCAGGACCGTAGTCATCCCGGAGGCCCTGATGGATGCCGTAACGGGCATGAGCGGCAGTGGGCCTGCCTATGTCTGCCTTTTTATTGAGGCCCTGGCAGATGGAGGGGTGCGCATGGGCTTGGAGAAGAAGGCGGCCCTGGAAATGGCGATCCAGACGGTCCTGGGGACCGCCCGTCTCCTCTCGGAGCAGGGTGAGGATCCCGCCCATCTGAAGGACAAGGTATCCTCCCCCGGCGGGACGACCATAGCGGGGATCGCCTCGCTGGAGGCCAAGGGGTTCAGGGGGGCCGTGATGGAGGCTGTGGCCTCCGCCACCCAGCGGTCCAAAGAGCTGGCAAAGATGAAGGGGTGAGTTTATAAAGATAGAGATCCTTTCTGTTTCGGGAGAATGGGAAGTAAAAAATATCAAACTTTAATTGACAATTGTTAACATTTATGATAAACAGGTGCATTGCCGTTTTTCAAGTATCCATCTAATAAATAATCGGACAGTAAGAAAAAGGGAAAACATGCTTAGAGATTATATTAAAGCAGCGATGGAGCACGCCCGGTATGAGATTCTGCCGGACGATAGGACGTTCTATGCTGAAATTGCGGAATGTCCTGGTGTTTATTCCAACGCTCCAACGTTAGAGCAATGTAGAAAAGAATTGGAGGAGATTTTAGAAGAGTGGGTTCTCTTTCGAGTTTACAAGAACCTTGCCATTCCTCCTATTGAAGGCATTGAAATTAAGATCAAGAAACAAGCAGCTGGCTGATGCCTGTTTTTGGTCCAGTTAAGCGGGAAGTCTTAATCAAGTGCTTGAGAAAATGCGGTTTTGACGGCCCTTATTCCGGTGGCAAACATCAGTTTATGGTTAAAGGTAATCTCACTCTTACGATTCCAAATCCACATAAAAGAGAAATCGGAAAAGAGCTTTTGTCTAGGATCATTCGTCAAGCAGGAATCAGCAGAGATGAATGGGAAGATTTATAGCCCAAAAATCCAATCCAGTGCTCCAAGGAACTAGCGAAGATGAAGGGATGAGTCTGCTGCGGGTGCATGAGAATGAAAAACTGTTTTAAACCAATGAATTTTTCCGTGTTCAACATTAAGGCCTATGAGAGAGGTCCTTATGTTAATTTTATATAGAGCAATACTAATTGTAGCTTTGCTTTTTCTTTTAACGGGGTTTTCAGGTGATAAAACAGCATGGGGTCCGTACTACCCAAGAACATGGACAGTTGAGAATATAAGTGGGGAGATCGGGTCGGAGCATACTCAAATTTTGGGGATTACTCTGATAAGAGATTCTTTGAGAGATATAGTTGAAAAATTTGGTCAAATGGATGTCTTCAAAATTGAGCCTGGACCATGTGCCGATCATATGGTTTGTTATGTATCACAAGACGATTCAGACGACACGGTGATCATATTCATATGTTGGACCAAGACTATTAACTACTTCATTGTGACTACAAAGGATTACATCCCGTTCTGCGACAAGTGCGCAAAGTCGGCTCTGGTCAAAAAGGGCATTGCTACTAAGGGAGGTATTACTCTTGGCATAACCAAGAACCGTTTCATGGCTATTTTTGGAAAACCGACGGAAATCATTGGGGGTGATGGAGTTGCGTACCGATATATTCGTACGTTTAGATTTACCGATGAAGAGCTAAAGAGATATAAAATGAACTTGGAAAAATCAGAATATCCTCCATACGACGTTGACATTATGTCAGGTATCCAAGCTCACTTCTTGGAGGGGAAGCTGGTGTGGTTTATGGTGTATGAGACATGGGGATAAAGTGATAAGAAATGAGGAAAGGCATATTTCGACTATTGACTAAAAGTGCTTATACTTTTTAGTAAGCGTACTTAATTAATAATAGGAGAAAACCATGGCTGAAATTAAGTGGGAAAAAGAGATGGATGCGGCCTTGGCCCGTGCCAAGGCAGAGAAAAAACCCATCTTGCTCGATTTCTTTAATCCTCACTGAATCGGCTGCCAGCAGATGGGTGCGGTTACGTACCCCGACGCTAACGTAGCTGAATTCGTCAACAACAGAATGATCCCGGTCCGGCTCCTGTCCGACGCACAGCCGTATGCAAAGGATTTCAATATCAAATGGACGCCGAGCATCATCACGCTGGATGAAAGCGGCAAGGAGCATCACCGCATAGTCGGCTTCCTGCCGCCTGAGGAATTCATCCCGGCCATGA
>CAZENC010000418.1:0-2933 GCA_964513115.1 uncultured Desulfobacteraceae bacterium
AGAAGCGACAACGTTTATTGGCATTAATCTTTTGCGGGCTTTCACCGTTTAAATAAGGGTCAAGTCTGCCGTTGACTCTTGTTAAAAAAAGCAACCTAAAGCTATTGGGTGCAAAGCGGGACATCCATAATAAACTAAGAAATTAGATTTTTAGGGGGGCTCTTCAGATTTACAGTTTTGCTTGATTTGGTTATGAAAATGGGATCTAGAATCTTATCAACTCTTTTCGTGTAAACACACTATGTCAAAGCCATTAACCAAATAAGATCGTTGAACACTTGAACAATAAATTACCCATGATTCAAGCGTAGAATTGATCCCTTTAAGCTGAGACTTTGACCGTCAGCTCACCCCGATAAAGATTAGCTGTAAATGTTCTTTAGTCCAGAGGTGGTGGTAGCAAGAAACTCTGATTCAATGATTGTGACCGCTTTACCAATGCTGTTTTGTGCTTGAAGGATTCTGCCAACTTCTTTGGCACGTTGTTGATACATCTCATTGGACAGACATTCGCGGATGGCAGTGGCCAGACGTCGCGCTGTCAGACGTGATCTTGAAATAGGCTTTGGGCCGAGACCCAAACGCTCAATTTGTTTACCCCAGTAATACTGATCCGCTAAGTGTGGGACGATAATCTGTGGCACCCCCGCTCGAGCAGCTGTAGCTGTTGTCCCAGCTCCGCCGTGATGAACCACGGTCGCAACGCTTGGAAACAATAGGGGGTGCGGTACATTGTCCACAACATAGCAATTTTTTTCAGTTTCTCCGTCACCAAGGTGAGCCCAACCCCTTGAAAGAATGAGACGCTGTCCAGCATCTCTCGTCGCTTCAAACACCATCCTAGTCGTCTCCTTTTGGAGTTCGGGCATACTACCAAAGCCCACATATACGGGTGGTGATCCTGACGAGAGAAATGCTTTGAGATCTGCCCCTAATTCTCCAACTGGCCCCAGATGAAAATATCCGACTTGTTCATTGTCGCGCTCGACATCTGGGGGCACAGAGCCTAAAACCGAATCAGAGGCTACAATCACCCGCTCACCGAGTAGATGGTTCCAGGTATCGACAATTGGTGTGAGTTCTAGTTGGCGGCGGTTTCGATTGATAATCGCCTTGAAGACGAAATTAAAGAATTTTCTTGTGAACCACCAGGACGCCCGATTTATCCAGGGAGGTAGATTATAGTTTTTTAGAAAAAGAGACGGGTATTGGCTTGATGGGAGGATCGAAGGGAATAAGGCAACGTAGCGGTAACGGGCTCCCAGAGATTCTGCAATAGTAGGTGCGCCACCAACTACTGAGAACGCCAGCACAAGATCAGCTCCCTCCATGATGGCCGGTAGCTGCATAAATTGAATTCTACATTCCTGACGAAGGAAGCCGGTGAATTCTATCGTGCCTTTTAGAGATTGAACAATGGGGTGATTTCGGAGCCAGTCCTCTAAATTGCTTCCCAATACTCGAAAAGGGCAACCGAAACTTTCGATCCATTCCCCCTGCTCAGGCGGCCCCGTCATGAGCACTTCGTGTCCGGCACTCTTGAGGGCCAAAGCCAGAGCCAAGGCCGGTTGAACATCACCACGGGATCCATAGGTTGCTAAGACAATCTTCATGCTTTTTAATGGGTAAATCCACTCGATGGATTTATTTTGAAAATGTTAAATACGGTCAAATCTACGTTTGACTTTTGTTACCTCTTCTCGCATAAAATCATTATCTCCAGACCATGAATCAGGCGTAGATTTGATAATCATATATAAGGTCTATAGGCCGTAGCGCAGTTTCCTTGGATATTTTAGAAAGAGGACACCTCCCTATCCATAGCAAAATATGCTATGGAACCAGTACGCATAAGCGTAACAATATTAATTTTAATAGGATTTAGGAGGTGCCCAAATGAAAGTATACGCAGGAATCGATTTACATTCAAGTAATAACTATCTTGGAATTATTGATGAAAAATGTGAAAAATGGGTCGAGTCTACGTTTGACCGTTGTCAGCTCTTTTCGCGTAAACACACTATGTCCCGACCATTAAGAGAATAAAATAAAATCGTTGAAAACTTGGACAAAACATCAGCCATGAGTCAGGCGTAGAATTGATCCCTTCAGACCCATTCACACTTTGCTTTTTAGGGACAAGTAGATGGTACTTAAAGGGATAAAGGTTAGCCTATTTATTCTTCTGGTTTTCTTTTTACTATGCGGGTCTGCATTTGGCGCAGAGTCTTATCCTCTCCCAGGGGTTCTCCTTGAACCACCGTACCCATACCCCCATATGTGTGCCGATGGTAAAATCGATGGCCCTAAAGCCGACTTTATCCATTACCGGGGCAATGGAGAGCACCATGCCTGCCCGCAAGCCGGTGGCATCCCACTGACTCTGATTGCCATCTCGTGTGGTTACGTCAACAAAGTATATTTTACTACTATTACCCATGCCTAATCAGCCTCCTCTTCCTTAACCATACGGCGACCTGGCTCCTTTTTGACGAATAACATACGGACAAATCTGTTCCAAGACCTACATCCGTCTCGCTGAATACCCTGAGGTAATCAGCTTACCGTCCAACCACCATCGATTACCAACTCAGCCCCAGTAACGAAAGCAGACTCATCCGATGCCAGATAAAGAACGGCATAGGCTACGTCCTCCACTCTACCAAGCCTCCCGATCGGGTGTCGATCCTCCTTGCTCTTTCTCATAGCCTCATCCTTCAGGAAAGGCTCCATCATTGGCGTATCAATCACACCTGGATGAATAGAGTTAACTCGGATGTTATAGTCGTGGCCCGCTTTTGAGCACTCAAGAGCAGCCGCTTTAGTGAATGCCCTCACAGCACCCTTACTGGCACAATACGCTGACGTATCTTCAGGTGTACCTGTAATATATATCAAAAAGCATGGGATGAAATCGGTAACAAATTTTCCCA
>CAZENC010000419.1:0-2928 GCA_964513115.1 uncultured Desulfobacteraceae bacterium
GGCTGGTAAAATTTTTTGCCTATGCGAGCTTCATTGTCCTGATCCTATTCAGTTTTCCCTTCTCGGTGGTCATTTCAAAGCAGGCCAAAGATATATTGATGAGGAGCTATGAGAATTATGCCCTTTTGTCCGGAGAGAATCTGGACCATCAAGTATATCAGAACTTTATGATCCCGGTCACCATGCGATTTGGACAGATCAGACTGCGAGATGAAACACAATATGAGTTGATGGACAAAATCGTCAAAGACACCATCCACAGCTTTAATATAGAATTGGTAAACATATACGATATAGGTAAAGGGGTTGTAGCATACAGCACCGATTCCAGACTTCTGGGTAAAAGGGTGAAAGAGAGTACGGGATATAATAAGGCGATTAAAGGGGAACATTCATCGCGGCTGATATCCCCGGACGATGACCTTTGGGGTCTTGGTAAAGAAATTATACCAGGGAAGAAGAGACTCAGGACCTATATTCCCTTTAGAGGAGTCAATCCCTATACAGGTGAAGAGTCCATTTTTGGAGTCTTTGAGCTGATCCAGGATCTGAGCAAGGAATATCAGTCAATAACCAAACTCCAATATCTCATATTCGGGCTTTCAATCCTCATTATGGGACTTATATTTTTGGCCCTTCTCCTAATAGTCCGCAAAGCAGAGGGAATAATAGAGCAGAGGGCCAAAGAGCAAAGAGAGCTTGAGTCCCAATTGAATCATGCTGAGCGTCTGGCCGCCCTGGGTCAAATGGTCGCCGGTGTTTCGCACGAAATCAGAAACCCCTTGGGGATTATTCGAAGCACAGCCGAACTTCTGGGAGGCAAGCTTGATTCCGATGAGGCACAAAAAAGGCTTTCTAAAGTGATTATAGAGGAATCAAGCCGACTGGATAATATCGTGACGGAGTTTCTGGATTTTGCGCGTCCCCTGGAACCAAATTTTCAGGATTGTCATTTAGAGGAGATTATTCGCAAGAACCTCCTTTTCTTACAGCCCGAACTGGAAAAGGAAAAGATTTCTGTGCATGATAATTTAGACGGACGATCTTTTAAACTTAAAGCAGATCCCCAAATGCTTTACAGGGCGTTCCTCAACATTTTTATCAATGCTATCCAGTCCATAAAGAATGGTGGTTCATTGATGGTCAGTGTGTCAGAGAAAAAGGGCAGTTATGTAGTGGGAATAGAAGACTCAGGATGTGGAATCAGCCAGGAGGATTTGAGCAAGATCTTCAATCCCTTTTTCAGCAGCAAAGAGAAGGGAAGCGGCCTTGGACTTCCTATCGTGAGGAATATTATCGAGGGACACAAGGGAACAATACGTATAGAAAGCAGGGAAGGTAGGGGAACAAAAGTTATCATTGAATTGCCAATGTGATAATATTCCGTGGGCGATCAGAATTCAGCCATCAGCTTGGAATAAGGTAAAACCAAGGTGCGAAAATCATATAGATGGCACGATAATTGAAGACTAATGAGTAAGACCCCAATATGGTAAAAATTTGTTCTGCTGATAACTGTATGATGAGCGCTCAAATTTCATGATATTGAAGGTTACGTTGTATGGAAACAATCTTGATCGTAGACGATGAAAAAAATTATCTGGTGGTCTTGGAGGCCCTGTTGGGGCCGGAGGGCTATGAGATTATTACAGCCGATAATGGCCGTGACGCCCTCCGTTTGGTAAGGGAATCCGACCTGGATCTGGTGATCACCGACATAAAGATGCCCGGCATGAGCGGAATGGAGCTTTTAGAGGAATGCAAGAAAGTAAAGCCCGAGCTTCCGGTCATTATGATGACAGCATTTGGAACAATTGAAATGGCCGTGGAGGCTATGAAAAACCAGGCATATGATTATATTACAAAGCCCTTCCAGAATGAGCAACTCAAGCTGACAGTTAGAAAAGCACTTGAGAATTACCGACTTGTCAAACAGAACAGATTATTGAGTGAGGCACTGTCAGATCGATTTAAATTTGGTAATATTATAGGCAAGAGCAAACCAATGCTTGAAATCTTCGATTCCATCAACAAGTTTGCCCAAACTAAGTCATCTGTATTGATCACCGGCCCTTCTGGAACGGGAAAAGAACTCATAGCCAAGGCAATTCATTATAACAGCCCCAGAAAAGAGCGGCCTTTTATATCCGTAAATTGCGGAGCATTAACGGAGACCCTTCTTGAAAGCGAGCTTTTTGGCCATGAGAGAGGCGCCTTTACGGGAGCAGTGGCCATGAAAAAAGGGCGATTTGAAATGTCTGATGGAGGAACACTTTTCCTGGATGAAGTTGGTGATATGCCTGCATCGTTACAGGTGAAGCTCCTCAGGGTGCTCCAGGAGATGGAATTTGAAAGGGTCGGTGGAACCAGAACCATAAAGGTTGACGTCCGGGTGTTATCAGCCTCAAATAGAAATATGAAAGAAGAAGTGGCCAATGGCCTGTTCAGGGAAGATCTCTATTACAGGCTTAATGTTATGAATATAGAGGTGCCTCCACTTAGGGAACGAATTGACGATATACCGCTGCTTGTCAAACATTTTATCGAAAAATACGGAGATGACGATGGCAAAAAAAAGATTGAATTGAGCCCGGATGTGTGGAAAGTCCTTTATAATTACCCTTGGCCCGGAAACATAAGGGAACTGGAAAATGTAATTGAGAGGGCCGTAGTCCTTAATTCAGGGGGGGGCATCTCGCTTGAGGATTTGCCTGAAGAGTTGGCGGGTGCTGAAGTTGAATTCGACGTCGAAAGGTTTATTCCACCAAATGTACCGTTGCCTGAAGCGCTGGAGCAGATTGAAGAAAAATTGATTAGAAGGGCGCTGACCCAATGTAACAACGTCCAGGCTCATGCTGCAGAAATGCTCGGAATTACTAAAAGTTTAATCCAGCATAAGATGAAGAAGTATAGCATAGTAGTTTAGGG
>CAZENC010000420.1:0-2899 GCA_964513115.1 uncultured Desulfobacteraceae bacterium
TATTTTGTGCTGCCCCCTTCTTTGTTTTTCCTGGAACATCAGGGGCCCAAACCGCGAAAAAGGCCTCATCCGGACAAAACTCTCTCCTTACTTTAGAAAACTGGGTGGAGAAAAAATCCAGTGCGAACTCTGTCCAAGGAGATGTCGTGTGTCTGACGGGGAAAGGGGTTTTTGTAGGGCTCCTTTCTTTTTCAGGAAACGGGTAAAAAAAATGATTATATTGACTTAAGTCAATGATTCTTTTTCTCGAGTGTCGATAATGGGATCAAAATCAAGGTCGTAATAGAAAGAAACATTAAAAACACAAGGAGGATTATCATGTTTTGTTTTCAATGTCAGGAGACAGCCAAAAATACAGGCTGCACAATCAAGGGGGTCTGCGGAAAACCAGAGGACACGGCCAACCTTCAGGATCTTTTGATCCATGTTTTGAAGGGAATTTCTATCTATGGTGAAAAGGCAAAAGAGCTCGGAATTATTGATAAAAAAACCGGCCTGTTTATTGCGCAGGCCCTTTTCACAACCATCACAAATGCAAATTGGGATAACGAGAGATTCATTTCTCTCATCAAAAAAGGCTTGAAGATTCGGGAAGAGCTCAAAGGCAATTTTCTGGCTTCCTACAAAGAGAAAAAAGGCCGGGAATTTTCAGAGGAATTGCATGACGCGGCCACATGGTATTCTGATGATAGCGCGGAATTTTATGAAAAGGCAAAGGAAGTGGGCGTTCTCACTACGGAAGATGAAGATGTTCGCTCCCTAAGATACCTTTTGATCATTGGACTAAAAGGTATTGCTGCCTATGCAGATCATGCGGCTATCCTGGGATTTGAAAAGGATGATATTTACGCCTTCCTTATGGAGGCCCTTGCATCCACTACCAAGGATTTATCTGTGGATGAGATGGTGGCAATGGTGATGAGGTGCGGAGAAGTTGCTGTTAATACAATGGCGCTTCTTGATGAGGCAAACACATCTGCTTATGGCAACCCCGAGATCACGGAGGTCAATATCGGGGTTCGCAACAACCCCGGGATCCTGATCAGCGGTCATGATCTGAAGGATATGGAGGAACTGCTGAAGCAGACAGAAGGGACTGGCATTGATGTCTACACCCACGGTGAAATGCTCCCTGCAAATTACTACCCCGTATTTAAGAAGTATGATCATTTTGCGGGGAACTACGGAAGCTCCTGGTGGCACCAGAACAAGGAATTTGAATCATTCAACGGGCCAATAATATTGACTACCAATTGCCTTGTTCCTCTTAAGAAAGACAATACATATCTGGACAGGCTTTTTACCACTGGAATGGTCGGATATCCCGGTGCAAAGCATATTCCGGACAGGCCTGAAGGTGGAGCAAAAGACTTTTCCGAAGTCATAGAAAGGGCAAAGAAATGCGACCCGCCCGTTGAGATTGAAACCGGAAAAATCGTCGGTGGGTTTGCGCATAACCAGGTCCTTGCAATGGCAGATAAGGTAGTGGATGCCGTGAAATCCGGTGCAATCAAGCGCTTTATAGTGATGGCAGGCTGCGATGGCCGTCAGAAGGCAAGGAACTATTTTACCGAAGTTGCTCAGGCACTCCCAAAGGATACAGTTATCCTGACCGCGGGATGCGCGAAATACCGTTATAACAAGCTCGAACTTGGCGATATCGGCGGCATTCCAAGGGTACTTGACGCCGGGCAGTGCAACGATTCCTATTCACTTGCAGTTATTGCTCTGAAGTTAAAGGAGGCCTTTGAACTCGAGGATATCAACGATCTTCCGATTTCTTTCGATATCGGATGGTATGAACAAAAGGCGGTTGCGGTTCTTTTAGCCCTTCTTTCCCTCGGAGTTAAGGGAATGCGCCTGGGACCGACACTGCCGGCGTTTGTATCCCCCAATGTCCTCAAGGTCCTAGTAGATAAATTTGATATCAAGCTAATTGGGACGGTTGAGGAAGATATTGAGGCAATGATGGCCGGAAAGTAATTTTTAAAATATTTTGACGGGATATACAGGATGATCAGGATGTTAGAAATCATTTAAATCCTGTTAATCCTGTCAGAACAGTCTGCAATATTCAATCGACAATTGAAAGGGGAACGACCATGAAATGTCCCGGACAGGATATGCAATTCTGGAAACCCGGTGCAATTTTTGAGGCAAAGTGCCCAAAATGCGGAAATGAAGTAGAGTTTTTCAAGGATGATCCAACCCGCAAATGCCCTAAGTGCGGCCATCGCTTTCTCAATCCAAGCCTCGATTTTGGCTGTGCATCTTATTGTCCATATGCCGAGCAGTGCATAGGAAACCTCCCGCCAGAACTTGTTGCCCAGAAAGAGGACCTCTTAAAGGACAGGGTAGCGATCGAGATGAAAAGATACCTCAAACAGGATTTCAAGAGGGTCGGCCATGCAATCAGGGTGGCCAGATATGCCGAGCAAATCGGCAGGGAAGAAGGTGGGAGCCTGGCAATTATTCTGTGCGCTGCATATCTTCATGATATCGGCATAAAAGAAGCCGAGCGAAAACACGATAGCACTGCCGCTAAGTATCAGGAGGAGGAAGGCCCGGTTATTGCGAGACAAATACTATACAGGCTTGGGGCAAAGGAAGAGTTGATCGATGCAGTCTGTGACATTGTCGGTCACCATCATCATCCAAGGCAAGAAGAGAGTGTAAATTTCAAGAGCCTATACGATGCCGACCTGATTACTAACTTAGAAGAAAAACACAAGAAAAACCCAATGGATTCTGAGAAGTTGGCAGGTGTTGTCGGGAAATCCTTTCTCACCAAGAGCGGCCGCGATCTGGCTAAGAAAGTGCTCTTAAAACAGGACGCAGATAAAGCCAGATAAACACGGATTTGTTTGAAAACGACCTATGTGAATCCGGGGCAAATTAA
>CAZENC010000421.1:0-2898 GCA_964513115.1 uncultured Desulfobacteraceae bacterium
GTATGGGCCCTGGAATTAAGGTTGATCCAGCATATGTTAAGGATTTTCTAAACCAATAAGCCTCAATTAATGTCCAGACAGAAACCCCAAAATTTTTACCCGCCTTCGCAGAAAGCCCCGGCCGGAAGGGCGGGGATGAATGCGAAAAGGGTATCCGCCATAGCCTTGGCGAAGGCGGATCTGCTTCGGCGGGTTCCGCAGAAGATGTGAAGATGCCCCGCGCGGAAGCGCGGGGAGCTTCACACGATTTGAAAAAAGCTTGAGGACCTTTAATAGCCACTTTCCTTTTGGGAAAGAGGATTTATGATTGTGAGCATTGTGAATATTCAATATAAGGAGTTCTTTTTGAAATTGAACCCCTCATATACATTTTGGATGGCGAAATATTAGTTGATAGACATCCGTTTTGTTGGATACTGATGTCTTTTTGGTCAAAGACAGTAGGTGCCTTTTCAACCGTGAGGAATGATTTTTTCCGAATGGTGGTCATGGGCTTAAAAATTCAAGCCTGCCGAGACTGATTTTTGCGAAGTTTGGTGTTTCGCACCTCTGCCTTTGGCATTTTTATTGTCAAGCGGAGAGGAGGTGAAAATGAATAGGCGAGAAAAAGAACAATTTGTGGCCGACCTTCATGGCCAGCTTGAGAAGGCTCAGGGGACCTTCCTTGTGAGCTATAAGGGCCTTAACGTAGAGGCTATGAACCGTTTGAGAAGAGAGCTCAAAAAGGTTGAATGTGAATTTCATGTAGTAAAAAACAGGCTCCTCAAGCTAGCCAGCGAAGAGACGGAAACTGGTTTGATTAGAGATCATATGAAGGGCCCGTCAGCCATAACTGTCACCTATGAGGATGTGGTTGGACCCGCAAAGGTTTTGGTCGATTTTGCTAAAAGCTCTGAGCAATTAATAATTAGGATCGGGCAGATATCCGGCAAGGTAGTCGATACTGATGGTATTAAGAGATTGGCGGAATTACCGGCAAAGGATGTGCTCCTTGCGCAGGTTTTGGCCGCCATGGAGGCAGTTCCGGCATCTTTTCTTAGGGTTATGAACGGCCTAATTGTAAAGTTGTTGAATGTATTGAAAGCAATTGAACAAAAAAGCGAAGAGTAATTTTTTAGCGGAAAATTTAGGGAGGTTAAAAAAATAGATATGGCAGCGAAAATCAGCAAGGAAGACGTTATTGAATATATTTCGAACATGACTGTACTCGAACTATCAGACTTTGTGAAAGAATTGGAGGAAAAATTTGGCGTGAGTGCTGCAGCCCCAGTGGCTGCTGCAGCGGTTTCTCCGGCTGCACAGGCCCAGGAAGAAGCCATCGAGAAGACCGAGTTTGATGTTATCGTGTCTGCTGTTGGTGATAAGAAAATACAGGTAATTAAGGTCGTTCGGTCTATTACCGGTTTAGGACTTAAGGAGGCCAAAGCTGTAGTGGATGGGATTCCCGGACCTGTTAAAGAAGGAGTCCCAAAGGAAGAGGCTGAGAGTATTAAGGCACAACTTGAGGAAGCCGGTGCGAGCGTCGAAATTAAATAGTTCACAGCTTACAGCCCTTAGCTTATAGTTCATGTCGGAATTTGTGAACATGTCAAGGCAGTGAGCCTATAGCTACGAGCCATAACCGAATTGAGCGAGGAGATACCATGCAAAGACAAGATGGTGTCAGCAGGCGTATAAGAAGAAATTTCGGGAAGATTGAAAAAACAGTAGAGATCCCGAGTTTGATAGATATGCAAAAAGAGTCTTATGAACGGCTCTTGCAAAAAGATGTCCCTCCTGAAGAACGTGAGGATGTTGGACTCCAGGGTGCATTTAAGAGTGTTTTTCCCATCAATGATTTTGCCGGCACTTCTTCCTTGGAATTTGTTAGATATGCCTTTGAAGATCTTAAATATGACGAGGAAGATTGTCTTAACAAGGGAATGACCTATGAAGCTCCTATCAAACTCACAGTCCGATTGGTTGTGTTTGATACAGATGCCGCAAACGGCACAAAGAGTATCAGGGACATTAAGGAGCAGGAAATTTATTTCGGGACCCTCCCCATGATGACTGATCGAGGGACTTTTATTATCAACGGTACCGAAAGGGTTGTGGTAAGCCAGCTGCATCGATCCCCCGGCGTATTTTTTGACCATGACAAGGGAAAAACCCATTCAAGTGGTAAGCTCCTATATTCTGCTCGGATTATCCCCCTGAGAGGTTCGTGGCTTGATTTTGAGTTTGACCCCAAGGATTTCTTGTATGTCCGTATTGATAGGAGACGGAAGTTTCCGGTCACAATCCTTTTAAAGGCTCTTGGATATTCAACAAAGGAACTCTTGCGCCATTTCTACCAGACGGAAATTATTGGGATTAAAAAAAATAAATGTTGGCAAGAGGCCAAGATCGAAAATTTGTATCAAAAGAGAATTTCCAAAGACATTGTTGATACCGATACCAAAGAAGTCTTAGCCGAGAAAGGCGACAAATTCACTAAACGTCTGCATAAGGTCCTTCAATCTGCCGGTATTAATAAAATACCAATCGGCCTTGAAGATGTGGAGGGTCGGGTAATCGCTGATGATGCGGTAGAACCGAAAACAGGTGAAATTCTGGCAGAGGTAAACCAGGTTCTCACCAGAGAAGCGCTCAAAATTCTTCAAGAAAAGGGGATTGAGGAGATAGAGTGCCTGGTCCTGGATGCACATGGTGTAAGTACTACCATTAGAGACACCATGCTTTTGGATAAAATAGACACCTCCGATGAGGGTGTCTTGGATATCTACAGAAAGATGCGTCCCAGCAGTCCACCTACCCAGGAAGTAGCCGCCGGTTTTTTTAAAAATCTTTTTTTTAATTTGAATACCTATGATCTCTCAAAAGTGGGCAGGCTGAAGTTAAACTACCGGCTTAATT
>CAZENC010000422.1:0-2892 GCA_964513115.1 uncultured Desulfobacteraceae bacterium
TTCTTTAGTCTTTCCTTTGTCGGTACGTTCCACATTTTCATGCCTCCTTTTCAAACTCTTCCTTGAGATTCAGATAGATGGCATACCGCTCATCCCTTTGCCTATTCTCAGCCCATCTGCCGATCGCATGCTTGTGCTTTTCCACAATCCGAAAGAACTCCTCTTTTATCTCCGCCTTTGTGTAACCGGTCTCCTTGTAGGGTTCCCTGTGGCAGGGATAGATTCTGTTAAAGTATCTATGTTCCGAGTCAAAATGCCTTATAAAAACCCCGGAAAAATCTTTCGGGTGGGAGTAGGTTGCCTTAAAGCCGTTGATGTCGTAATGGGCGATAAAGCCACAATAGAGATTAAGGAACTGGTAGAGCTCCTTATTCATCAACGAGATATCCTGTGCCTCAATGACACGCCTGAAGTTCCTTACCACTGATAGGCTGCTGATCGGTTTTTTGCCTGATGATTTGACTAATTCCATTTGCATAAGATCACCTCCTAAAGACAAATGAGCCTCCCGATTGGAGAGGCTCATTTGCAAAATTTATTAGATATAAACCACTACATAACCCTGAAGGGTGTATTCCCTGACCTTGCTTTTGACCCCATAGTCAACGAACACCCATGCGTCTTTTTCCCTGTCGAACCTGTAAAGCTTCACCATGTTTTTCTCCTTTCAGAACAAAAAAAGCCGCCCTGATAACAAGGCGGCCTTTAGGATAGGTTTTGTGCTGTTGCTTTTTTTGAGACCTTAATCAAGCATATTGGTCAATGAGCAGCCCGCAAAACGGGCAGTGCCTGTAGCCGAAATCATTGTAATCTTCACCTTCCTTGAGCAAAATGATCCTGTAGATATTGCCACAGTCAGGACAGATTTCTGCTTTTTCGGCTGAAAGCGGTTTTTCTTTTAACTCTGGTTCTCCCATTTAATGATTCCCTCCTTTCAAGAACAAACGAATAAAGATATTTCGTGTTTATGCCTCAAGGACAGCGTGACCAACCGCAGTTTGGGCACAATGGACAACCGCCCTGATGAAAGAGCTTGTTTCCGCAATCAGGGCAAAACCCTGCGGACACGATTTTCATTATTTCCTGAAAATCCTCTGCTGCTTCTTCTGAGAGAGGCGATTCCCTTTTCAATGATTCGTTTCTTTCGCTTAAATTCATTGATCAAACTCCTCCTTTCTTCTTGTTTATGGGTTTTTCGTATCCTGGACTCGATCACATGGAGCCCGACCATAGCCAGTACAATGTCTGCACTAAAATTTTTTGACGGCTTTGTATTTCCCATGGCATCCGTCAAATCCCGGCTCACTCTTTCGAGATCTGCCTTGAGGTTTAAAAGCATGCTTTTAATCACCTCCTTTCTCTTTGTCTTTTAAAAGGGCC
The DNA here is from genome assembly GCA_964513115.1 of uncultured Desulfobacteraceae bacterium. Lineage (GTDB taxonomy): Bacteria > Desulfobacterota > DSM-4660 > Desulfatiglandales > Desulfatiglandaceae > JAFDHL01. The sequence continues at coordinate 1,381 of CAZENC010000422.1, forward strand.
CGCAATTAAGCGTTTAGGCCTTAAAGATTTGGGTATAGGTGTGACTATTAAAAAGCCCGTCTCCCTATGGAGACAGGCATACAAGGGTGGCTTCGATGTCTCTGCTTAAGTCTTCAGCCAAATTTTTTGGTTTTTTGGTGAGATGCACCGGTGCGCCTTTCACTTCAAAGTCATCCGCATCCGATACATTCGTTCGGTCAGTATGAATATTTTGGGATGTTTGATTAGAGGACTGGGGGATGATTCAAAAAGTCTTTGACAAAGAGGACCCGGATGTTTTCCCTGTCAGGGACGATTAGCTCTTTTAGCATTTTCCTGATCCTGATCTCTGTCTCGGGGTTGGTTGTGACAATATATTTCAGGTCCGCCTTGTATCTTCCAATTTTTATTAGGTTGGCCTGTATGTCTGATTTGCCGGTCTCCACCTGCACGGCCATTTTCCTTTCAAATGTTTCGATAACAAGGTCGATGTCGTTTTTTTCAATAAAGGTAAAGCCTTCGTTTTGAAGGTAGTGTTCCTTGATCTTTTCAATATAGTACCTGTGCTCAAGACCTCCTCTGCCTCTTTGTGGCATCCTTTTTCCCAGGGCCTTTTTGCCCTGGCCTGTCAGTTCATAGAGCCTGTGGCCGTCAATGGTTACAGGGTTTATGAGTTTTAAGGATATCAGCTCGTTTATCAACGTGTAGCCGTGAGAGACCTTCAACCCCAGATCCTTGAACCTTTTGACAAGGCCCAGTACTGGTTTTTGGCCAATATGTTCGAGCATGATCCTGCCCAGGGGGGATAATGTTTCTGGCTTTTGAATACCCCAAATACTGCCCTTTTCAGGCAATGAAAGGTTTTCCACTCCCAAATTCTTCAAATACCTTTCCATATAGCCCTTGAGGTCTTTATCTCCCACAAAACCCTTTTTTATGGGAAAATCAGGTATGGATAAAAGCAACGGATAGGGCAGGCGATCCGAGCGGCAGATGCACTGTCCCAGGGTCAGCATGGACAGGTATTTTTTCTGGTCTTTTTCCAGAAGCATGGCATTTGCTATGGCAGCCACATCCTGGTTAAGGGAAAGGGTGAGGGCAAACTTGCTGGATAAATTTCCCAGGGCGCTCACTGACATCTTGCTGGGGTGCTGGTCAATAATGATTATAGCCTCGCCCAATTCGCGGATCTCCCTCATGATAACATCGGTAATATCTTCTTCTTTTCCTGTCTTTAAAAACAGGTGATGGGCCTCTTCAATGATTAAAAAATGCTTCAGTGTTTCCCTCTCTGGCTGCCTCATCCTGTAATGATAGATCCACAATAACAGGCATCCTGTCACAAAGGCCTGGTCTGATCCTGAAAGACCGTCCAGCTCAAGGATGACCTTTTTGCCTAAAAGTTCGGGTATGGAATATCCCTTTATGCAGTTGACCATCTCACCCAGTCCGGGGTAGTTGATGGCATTGAGCGTTCGTTTTACACTGGCCCACCACAGAAGTTCCCTGGCCCTTTTCTTTTGCTTCAAGACC
>CAZENC010000423.1:0-2870 GCA_964513115.1 uncultured Desulfobacteraceae bacterium
TCAGATCAACCGTGGACATATCTGCAATAGAGAGGACCTCGCGTCCCGGGGAAACTACTTCTCCCGGTTCAATATTGCGGCTGGTTATAATACCGTCAAAAGGGGCCTTCAGCACCGTGTATCCGAGCTGAATGTCCGAAACTTCAAGCGTTGCACTGGCGGCCTTTGTCTGGGCGGCGGCAACCTCTATCTCGCTTTTGGCTGCGGTGATCTTTTTGAGGTTGCTTTTGGTCTGTTTAAGGAAAGCCTGTCCCTCGGCCAGCCTGGCTTCGGCGGCCCTGATAGTCTCCTTCCGGAACCCTTCCTTAAGAAGGTCAAAAGATTCTTTTGAGCTTTCATATTCTTTAAATGTTGTCTCGTACCTGAGAGCTACGGCATCTCTTTCCTTTTCCGAAACACTTCCTTCTTGGTAAAGCCTCTCGAACCGTTCCTTGTCCTTCCGGGCCTGCTCCATGGTGATTTGTGCCGCGTTACATGCCAGGCGGGCACGTTCTATCTCCTGGTAGCGCGAACCTGCTTTTAGATCGTTGAATTGGGCTTCAAGTGCGTTCACGGCTGCCTCGGCCCTTGCAACCTCGTCAGGAAGCGTGCTTTTGTAGAGGTCCAATATGTCCTCCTTCTGTTGCAAGGCTTTTATTGAGCTATTCAGATTTGCCTGGGCCTGTGTACGTCGGGCCAGGAATTCCGACTGGTCCAGTTTGGTAAGAATTTGATTTTTATTAACTTTTTGTCCTTCATTAACCAGGAGGTCTACAACTTTTCCATTGACCTGAAAGGCAAGTTCGGCCTGTTTTGCTTCAATAGTACCCGAATAGTATAGCTCCTTTGTTTGAGCCCGATGCTGGTGAAGGTATACAAGGGCACCAATACCTATAAGTATGGCCAGGAAAAGAATTATGATGAGCCGCTTTTTCAAAACTAAACTCCTAAACCAGTTCCAAGGGTTTATACCACTTTGTTTGCAAAACAGACAAGACCTAATATTGACATGTTACAGTAACCGGAAATGCCCTTTTTAATTAAATGGACAAGATCACCCTGAAGAGTGGATTGGAGGGGGAACGACATTAAAAGAAGATGGTATCAGGTGTGGTTTTAGTGTTTTGGCTCCCTACTGTGCAGCGGTAACTAAGGCAATGTTGTGGTAGGGTATAAGGGCGAGCTGGCCTAACTTATTTGCAATAAGCACCTCATAGCCGGCATCGCTTTTTTCCAGTTGGAGTATTTTCCCTTCAAAAATCTTATTAGTAATCAATTCTATACGAACATTTACATTTTCGGTTATTAGATAGTGAAAATTCAGCTTCTGTGTCCCTGTTATCTCAAGACCCCAGCGGATAGCATCGCGGTAAGCATCATTGGTTCGCCTTAGACGCTCTACAACAACGTAAAGCAAATTGCTGTATATTTTCATGCCTGTTTTTGGATTTTTCTGAATAAAGTCATCAAAATCGCTTCGCTTGAGGCTCAGAAGATCGCTTTGTTCTTCAACAAAGGCGGAGGCGGACCGGTCTTTACCGTCCATGAAACTGAGTTCGCCAAATATGAATCCCTCACGGGCGACAGACAGTTGTTTTTCGACATTTCCCGTGACAATCCTTTTAAGGGAAACAGTACCTTTTTGAACCATATAGAGCTTATCACCAGCGTCTTTTTCTTTAAACACATACTCTCCTGATTTAATGCTAACCTTGCGTAATTTTTGAAAAAAGAGCTGTGTTTCTTCTTTGTTCAGCTGATCAACAAGCCTGCTTTTTGCAAAATGATCTAAGATAGCCATGGCCTTTCCCTCCGGCAATGTTCTACATATATACATACTATTTCTAAAATGCTAAAAAATCAATAATGAAAACTCAGGATGTGATGTGGCTGGCTATGATTAACAGCCTATCTGGCTTCCGGTGTCTTTAGAGATAAGCGTTAGCTTGACTCACAGGGTCTTTCATTCTATGTTATCCTAATCCGAGAGAAAACTCGTGGTATCCGTAGCATTCTGCAGCAAGTTATACAGCATGCAGAATGGAGAAAGAGTGGAAATATAAAAGGCGCAAAGCGACTTTTTGCGAGGTTGTTAATATTATATGGCCGATAAAGATATTGTTACATATCTGGCAAATGTAGTTTTGGTTTCAAGAGTTGATGGAGAAGTCCATCCTCTGGAGAAAGAAGCCATGGAAAATATATGCCGGGGGATAGGGGCGAGACGGGATGAACTGGACAGTGCCATAAAAATTGTTGAGGCCGGCAATTACAAACCAACTCCTGTTGGCCGATTTTCAGACAAGGTTCGGAATCTTGAGGATATGATTTACATCTCGGTTTCGGATGAACAGCTTCCTGCATCACAGAAAAAGGTTATACTTTCTTTTGCAAAGGAAATTAAAGTAAGCCAGGCTCAGGTCAATGAAATACTCTCAGAGTCAAAACGGCGGATAAAGCTACAAAGGGGCGGAATGAACTGTTCTTCCTGCGGCAAGGAAATGCCTCCCGGTTCTAAATTTTGTCCTTATTGTGGCTCAAAGTGTTGATGTATACTTTTAAATGAAAAGACTTTGGAGTTTTACCCTGAGAAGGGAAAGTATTGCCGGGGTTCGACGGAATCATTCGGCGTAAGGCACAAGGATTAAGGCTCAAGGGAAAGACCTCATAGTTCTCATTGCGATTTGTTATTATTGTTTATTATTTATTGCGAATATATTTTCGGAATAAACATAAATTTCAATTCATCACCTATTTCTGATATATATACTGAAGAAAATTTTAGCTCTTAGGCCTGTTTTTTTTAACACTTAATTTTGTGGAGATGAAATCATGAATATTAAGAAAAAGCTTCTGATCGGCTTCGGGATTCTGATTATACTTTTATTGTG
>CAZENC010000424.1:0-2868 GCA_964513115.1 uncultured Desulfobacteraceae bacterium
AGGCATTGATTTCAAAGAGGAATACAAAATTAAAGCTGGGTGAGTTTCTTGTCAGGCAGGGAATCCTCAGGGAGTCTCAGCTGATAGATTTTCTCTCCGAGCAGCTAAAGATCGAAAAATATCATACTGAAAAGTATCCTCTCGATCTGAGCCTGGCAAATGTAATTCCCTCTGACATTGCCCAGAAGCATCATGTGGTGCCATTATTAAGAAAGGCCAATCTGCTTACAATCGGTGTAACTGATCCCCTGGATATAAGGGCATTAGACACCGTAGAAGCCGTTACGAATATCGAGGTCGAGCCCGTGATCTGCACGGATCAGCAACTAAACCAGTTGATCGGCAGCCTTTACGGCACCTATTCTGATCTGGATGATGTACTTGAGAGTATCCAGCAGGTAAAATATGGCGAAACTGACATAGAAGTGGAAAAAGGGAAAGAAGATGTTCAGGTAAGCTCCCTCCAGGATATGGCTGAAGAGGCCCCCATAGTCCGTCTGGCGAATTCTATCCTGTCCCAGGCTGTCCGCGAGAGGGCAAGCGATGTACACATAAGTCCGGAAAAGGATTATGTGCAGGTGCGGTTCCGGGTGGATGGAAAACTTCATGAGGTACCTGTTCCGCCCAAGTCCATGTTTTTGCCGATCGTGTCCAGGCTCAAGATCCTGGCGAACATGGATATCGCTGTATCCAGGGTTCCCCAGGACGGAAGGTTTACGGTCAAGACCCAGAATCGGGAGATCAATATCCGGGCGTCTACCATACCAACGATCCATGGTGAAAATCTTGTCCTTCGTCTGCTTGATTCAAGCGGTGGCGTTTATTCCCTGGATCAGCTCGGCATGTTTCAGGGAGACATGAAGAAAATCGAAGCATTGAGTGTCAAACCCTTTGGCATGGTTCTGAGTACAGGACCAACGGGGAGCGGCAAGACCACAAGCCTATATTCTATCCTGAAAAGGATCAATAAGCCTGACGTCAATATTATTACGCTTGAAGATCCTGTGGAATACAGGATAGAAAAGATCAGGCAGGTCCAGTTAAACCGCAGGGCGGGTATGACCTTTGCCAGCGGGCTCAGGTCCATACTGAGACAGGATCCGGACGTGATCATGGTAGGGGAGATCCGGGATGCAGAAACAGCCACAATTGCCGTTCAGGCAGCCCTGACCGGCCATCGGGTCCTGAGCACCGTTCATACCAATGACGCGGCGGGGGCCATCACGCGCCTTTTGGATATGGGTATCGAGCCGTTCCTTGTGTCTTCCGTACTGCTCGTTTCATTTGCCCAGCGTCTGGTCAGGACGATTTGTCCAAACTGTAAGGAGCCTTACATGCCACCGAAAGAGGCCCTGGCCCAATTCGGAATGGACAATTTGGAGGGGAGCAATTTCCAGAGGGGCAAGGGGTGCTTTAACTGTTTTAATACAGGATATAAAGGGCGAACGGGCATATTCGAAGTCCTGGCCATGGATGAAATGATCGAAGAGATGATCCTGAAAAGGAGATCCGCTCAGGAGGTCACCCGGGCTGCCCAAAAAGCGGGAAGGCTAAGGACATTAAAGGAGGATGCTGCTGATAAGGCAAGAAGGGGAATAACGACCCTGGAAGAGGCTGCTTCAGCGGTTATGGGTTAAATTTAAGGTTATCAAATGGCAAGATTCACCTACCAGGCAATAGATGAAGTCGGCAAGACCGTTTCCGGCGTGATTGAAGCGGATTCTCCTGCAGCAGTCAGTAGTATGCTGGCTGACCATGGGTTCATCCCATCCAGGATCACAAGGAGAGGAGAGGTCTCGGGGCCGTCCGCCTGGGACAGCATCAAGGGGATGTTGACCAAGGTAAGGGCCGCTGATCTGATTCTATTTACAAAACAATTTCGAACCATGACCAGGGCCGGGGTACCCATGTTATCCCTATTGGAGGTGCTGGAGGATCAAACAGAGAATCCGAGCCTGAAAAGAATTGTCGGCCTAATGCATCAGGACATTGAGGAAGGCACTGGTCTTTATGATGCCTTCAGGAAATACCCGAAGGTATTTTCTCCCCTGTACTGTAGTATGTTGCAGGCGGGAGAGGCAAGCGGGGCCCTTCCGGAGGTCCTGGATCGACTGACATACATCATAGAACACGAGAACAAGATAAGGTCGGATGTAAAAGCTGCCCTCCAGTATCCAACAATTGTAATTTTCTTTCTTGGCATTGCCTTTTTTGTGCTTCTGACATTTGTCATCCCCAAATTTGTACCCATATTCAATAAGGCCCAGGTTGCGCTCCCCATTCCCACCAAAATCAGCATCCTTCTGTACCAGTTTTTAAGCGACTACTGGTATGTTATTCTTGGGGGTGTGGTTGCCGTTGCATTGATTTTGGCATACTATCTCAGAACGGAACAGGGAAAGTATGTCAGGGATGCCTTTTTTATGAAGCTGCCCATAATAGGCCCGCTTTTTGTGAAGGCTGCCATGTCCCGGTTTGCAAGTATATTTGCCATTCTGCAATCCAGCGGTGTGGCAGTTCTCGAATCGTTGAGAATCCTGTCGGGCACTATTGGTAACACCGCGATTTCACGGGAATTTGAGCTGATAGGCGAGAAACTCGAAGAGGGTCGTGGCATTTCCGACCCACTGAAGTCTGCAAAATATTTTACGCCTATCGTTGTCAATATGGTTGCCATAGGGGAAGAATCAGGGAATCTGGCTGAAATGCTTAGTGATATTTCAGAGCATTATGATTCAGAGCTGGAATATGCAATGAAAAAACTGTCGGAGGCTATCGGTCCTATCCTGACTATTGGCCTTGCCGGTGTGGTCGGCTTTTTTGCGCTGTCAATATTTTTGCCCATGTGGGATCTTACAAAGATGGCTA
>CAZENC010000425.1:0-2861 GCA_964513115.1 uncultured Desulfobacteraceae bacterium
TTTTATCTTTTCTTGTTCTTGTCTCTCTTCTTGTTCTTCTTGTTCTTGTCTCCTTTCTTGTTCTTCTTGTTTTTTTATCCTTTCTTGTTCTTGTCTCCGTTTTATATAATCGTCTTGAATTATTTCTTGTTTTTCCATCAATCTCTCGTCTTTATCCAACAATCTCCTTAACTTCTTTTCAATCGGTTCTCTTTTTTTTCTTTCCCATCCTACCAATTTTCTATTTTTCTCAACCACAGATTCTGAAACTGAAATCTCCTTAACTGAGCCATCAATAAAAACACACCCTTTTACTTTATTAACCCTCGTAACTCTTTCCGCGAGAGCAATCCCGATAAAAAAGGTGACAACTGTCACTATAATTGAAGACATAACAAGAAGTCCTTTGATTTTTATCATGATATCCTCCTCTCTGTTATACGAATATAAGGGCATTTTAGTTCGGTTAGATTCTACAAAACATAGCATATTCTATCGTCGCAACGCCAGACACAGTCCGTCTCTTTCCGGTGAATGCAGGGGAAGATATGCGAAAAGGTTAACCGACCTCCATTCCGAAGATCTGAAAATCAAACGGTTAAAAGAATCCGCATCTTTGAATCTTACGTTGTCTGCGACCAGCAGCCCGCCCTGTTTCATCAGCCGGCCACAGTGTGGCAGAACTGATGCATAGTGTTCTTTCTCAATATCCAAGAAAATGAAGTCAAAAGACTTATTCATTTGGGATAGTTTCTCCTGAGCATCACCGACAATCATATCAATCTGCCGATCTAACCCGGCTCTGCGAAAATTAGTTTCAGCCCTGGCTGCCATATCCGGATCGTTATCGATGGTGACCAGTCTTCCCCGGGCGGATGCAAACGCCCTGGCAAGAAAAATCGTGGAATAGCCGGTAGCAGTGCCGAGTTCCAATATTCGCTCGGCTTGCGTTGCCCTTGCCAGAATATGCAGCAGTTCGCCGACAATGGGTCCGACAATGGGAATTTTTTCTTTCCGGGCTTCTTCCTCCAGTTCTATGAGCAGTTGATCTCTTTCGGGTACAAACTGTCTGAAATATTCTTCCGGATTGTCTATGAGACCGGACATATTTTCTCCTTAGGGTTCACGAAAAAATAAGTTTACAATGTTAGGAGTCGAGGCGCTCGGCCACTTCCCTGCCCCTGATGCATAATTTTGCAACGGCCCAAAAACAAACCATTGACCTAACCTTGCCATTCAGGTGAAACATGGGATTTTTGTTTTCAATAAAACATTTCTCAATCGGCTTAAAAAATTTGAATAATCCGGTGAGTCGTTAAAAATGACCTTACGTTCATTACCGCGTAAAAATGTGATGCACCGCTCCGGCGCATCTATGCGAGTTTTCCTGTGCCTGCTATTTTTATGCCACAAACTCCTTTAAACGTCAATATTTCACCCTTGTCCCGGTATCCCGCCTGGCCAGCGTGCCTGGCAGCGGGGATTAAACTGTTTGCCGTAATTGTGATCAGCGTCAATTATAATACCCGTCTAACGACAATTAAAATTCCCGAAATAAGAAAATAAGAAAAAATGGTAAGGCCATTACCCCTGAACCGTGAACCTTTGAACGCTTACCTGTATTTTATGCTTCTTTAATCAAGGATCAAGGTGACCCCAATTCCTTCAGAAATGAGTGTAGTATGCTCCCCTTCCTTTTCCATGAAGGAAAAGTTTCCCGTTTCGTACCAAGTTCTGCAAGCGTTTTATTGCTGTATTATCAATCATTTGCTGAAGCCCGACCCTCACTCACACTCAACATAATTGATGCAGGTTTTAGGTAGGAGAAGAAACGGCTTGTGACGTGCCTGATAGGTGGTCAGTGCAGACCACTTTTTACGGTCTTGGTAAATCCGCAAGGGTTGACTCCGTATCCTCGAAAATTTTAATGCAATATTCGGACTATTCGGAACGCGGCAACAGTATACTAAACACAAGACAGACAATCGATGACACAAGGGATGCCCAGAACATCGGCATGACGCCGTGGCCCACGGCTTCCTGCAATGCACGTTGGACATCTGTTGACAGCAGTGTCTGAATTTCCGGGCGAAAAATGTTCTCGACATTTTGTTGAATCTGGGAGAAAAGCTCCAGATCGATTTTTTGTTGCAGATCGAAACTCAACACCTTTTCCAGCGCGTTTAAAAACGTGACAGTGACGAGACTGCCGGATATGCCGATACCGACAGCACCTCCGAGTGTCCGGGCAAACTGGTGAGAGGCGGTGGCAATGCCTAAGTTTGAAATATCGACACTGTTTTGCACGAGAAGGAGTGTGGCAATGGATACAAACCCCATGCCGAGCCCGGCGACGGCTAAAGCGATCGAACATAAGATCAAAGAGGTCGCCGAGGAAAACCATAGGGTCACGGCGCTGCCGACCACCAGAAAAACGCCGCCCAGAATGCTGGCGGTTCTTTTTCCAATCAAATTGACAAGCTGCCCGCAAAACAGCGCGCCGAGTGACCATCCCAGGCTTAAGGGCACCATGGCCAGCCCTAGTTGCGCCGGTGTTTTGCCCAGAGCGCCCTGAATAAATAAAGGACTGAATGAAGAGAGCGAGAAAATCGCGAAACTGGCAAAAAAGGCGGCCCCGTTGCCGACACGAAACCCTTTCAACTTAAAGAAATCGATGGACAGAATCGGTTCTTTGGCCCGCTTTTCAACATGGTAAAAGGCGAAGCCCGCTCCGGCGGTGATCACAAACAGCCCGACAATTTGAAAGGACAGCCAGTCGTAACTGCGGCCGGCCAGCAAAAAAGCGGTGAGCAATGCCAGGATGGTGGAAGAAAGGGTTAAAATGCCCAGATAATCGATGGAAACTTCTTTCCGTTTTTCAC
>CAZENC010000426.1:0-2830 GCA_964513115.1 uncultured Desulfobacteraceae bacterium
TGGGCATGAAACTCACGGCAATAATATTGAATGTACCACCTGATGAGACCGGGACCCACATTGTTGTCTTCTGTTCCCACAGCATATTTTCCTTCCAAAATTCTCCTTGCCTCAAATTCTTCTCAAACAGCGGAACCTCCCTGGACACTTCATTCTGGGCGATATATTTTTCTATGGCTTCTAATAAACGTGGAGGATTATATGAAGGATAGTTTTGAAATAAACTTCAGTCATCTCAAAGGTGAAAAACTACAAACCTTTAAGTCCCTATCGGGCTTTGAATATAAAAGGATTTATGACCACACAATGTGGAATAAAGTACTTCCAGACGCAGGCGAATACCCATTTGTACGCGGTATTCACAAAGATATGTATAGGGGACGTCTTTGGACCCGCAGGCAACAGAGTGGGTTTGGTTCACCGGAAGAAAGCAATAAGCTCATAAAATACCTATTCAAGATCGGCCAAACAGGTATCAATATAGATTCCGACATCGGAACAAAATTAGGGTTAGATCCTGATTACCCTCTCGCACAAGCTGATGTAGGGCTTCAGGGAACGTCCATGTGTACGTACGAAGATATGAAAGCTCTCTTCAAAGACATCCCGCTTGACAGTATAAGCTCAACATTAATCTTTCCACCACCAAGTTCTTTAGTCATTATGTCTCAATATCTCATGATGGCAAAAGAACGGGATATCCCCTGGGAGAGTTTGATAGGGACAATTATGAATTGCTGCCTTACTCAGCTTGTAGGCCCTACTTTTCAAGCAAATACAGCCTTTTTCCCTATAGATTTAAATCTCAAGATTGGGCTCGACCTTATGGAATATCTTATTCCCCGCCTTCCAAAGTGGAACATTCTCAATGTCAATTCGAGAAACATCAGGGAAATAGGTGTCGACGCAGTTCAGGAGGCGTCATTTGTTCTTGCCCTTGGTGTTGATTACGTGAAAGGACTGATAGATAGAGGCTTAAACATAGACAGCTTTGCACATCGTATAGCTTTTTTCTCTGCAGTACACATAGATCTCTTCGAAGAGGTCGCAAAATTCAGGGCGATGAGACGTATATGGGCCCGCTTGATGAAGGAGAGGTTTGGAGCCAAAAATAAAAAAAGTATGTGGTTGCGTATGGCCGTGCAAACTTCTTCCTTACCCCTTACTGCCCAGGAACCGATGAATAATATTGTGAGAGCAGGGATACAAACCCTTGCAGCAATACTTGCCGGAGTTCAATCAGTTCATACCACATCATACGATGAGGCTTACTGTTTGCCAACGGAGGAAAGCCAGAAACTTGCCATCCGTACCCAACAGATAATTGCTTACGAGACGGGAGTGGTAAAGTCCGTTGATCCACTCGGTGGTTCCTATCTGGTCGAAAAAATAACCGATGAGATGGAAGAGCGCATATGGGAAATGATGAAAGTTATTGAAAAATTGGGCGGTTTTATCCAGTGCTTTAAGGACCAATGGGTCGAACAACAGCTCAACGAAGTAAGGTACAAAATGTCTGAGGACATTGAGACAGGCGAGCAACCGATCGTAGGTGTGAATATTTTCAGAGATGATGAGGAGAGAGTAGATATAGACCTTTTCAGACAGGCACCTGATATGCAGGCAAAACGGATTCAATATGTGATTGACTACAGGAAAAATCGCGATCAGAAGGCGGTAAAATTGTCATTAAAGAAGATAAATGACGCGGTGAAAAAAAACCCGGAAAAAAATATTTTCGAGGCAATTTACGAAGCAGTTGCAGCCAAGGTAACACTCCAGGAAATTTGTGATGCTATGAGAGAAGCTAGCAATTTTACTATTCCAAGCTAATGCTTAATCAGGAAAGTTGAAATGTCCGGAAAAAAAAGAATTGTTTTGGCAAAGTTGGGTTTGGATTGCCACGATAACGGTCTAAAGATAGTTGCTAAATGGCTGATGGATAGTGGTTATGAAGTCATATACGGAGGAGTGTACAATTCGGCGGAAAGCGCTGTGAAAATGACGATCGAGGAAGAAGCAGATGCATTAGGCATAAGTTTTCTTGGTGGAGAACATTTGCATTACACCGAAAAACTGATTCGTCTCCTGAAAGAAGAAAATGCAGATGGGGTAAAAGTTTTCATAGGAGGAGTCATACCCCCGCCTGATGTAAATGCCCTAATGAATCTCGGGGTTCATGCGGTTTTCACGCCCGGTACGAGACGAGAGACTATAATTCAGACCCTCAACCGGATTATCCAAGATAGAAAGAGACCGTTCAATGAAGACTGAAGAGCGTTTAGTAGATTTCATTTGCAATACAAGATTCCAGGATTTACCGCCGGCCGCTTTAGAAACGATCAAGAATCAATTGCTTGCGGTAGTCGGCACAATTTTTGCGGGGGCAAGCGCTGAAGGCTGCAAGGAGGCTGTGCGGTTCTATGAGGAACTGGGTGGAAAGAAGGAATCGACTGTGCTTGTTCATGGGAATAAAATACCCGCACACGATGCTGCTTTCGTGAATGCGATTATGGCACGAGCCCTTGATTTTTGCGACGCAATCAACCCCGGCCCACATATAGGCTCCGCCCTTGTGCCGGGCGCCCTTAGTATAGCGGAGCTTGTGGGGGGATGTGGAGGCAAAGAATTTCTTGCCGCTTTAACAATCGGTGCCGAAGTCGGGGCAAGATTGAATCTCTCTGAAAAGGCCTACGCCGGATTTGATCCCACGGGCATCTGCGTAATTTTTGCAGTGACTTCTGCGGCTTGCAGGATCATGGGCTTGAACAAAAAAGCAACCTGGAATGCATTAGCTTTAGCCTTCAACAGGTGTGGGGGGAGTTTTCAG
>CAZENC010000427.1:0-1256 GCA_964513115.1 uncultured Desulfobacteraceae bacterium
ACTGAACCAGGAAGAAACGGAAAAATACTTTGAGCAGCTCCAATCTCATCTTTCCATTGATTTTCAATCCCGTTTGCTTGTGGACGATGACGTGGCTATACGGCTGCACGAACTGGCAAAGGAGGAAGGTGCCGATCTGCTCGTTTTGAGCGCCCACGGCTATTCAGGCAAGACCAAATGGCCTTATGGCAGTGTGACTACCTGTTTTATTGAATACGGAACTATTCCACTCCTGATCGTGCAGGATCTGCCGGCAGGTGAAATCGACATGATCGATTCAGAGGAACTCGCAACGGAAAAGAAAGGACGCTAGTGCATGGCCGACTATAAATTCGCTCAAGAAGCTTCTCTGGAACAGCCAGACACGGGTATGGATACATCAAAGATCCGCAGATTGGAAAACCGGGCTCAGCAATTAGCCGAAGATCATAAAGCCACACGCCAACCCGGACAGGTACGCTGGCTTCACGACCGGCTTAAAAAACAGGAAGCCCTTCTAAAGGAGGCCCGGCAGTACTTTACCGTGACATCTCATGAACAATTTTCCCTCTCCTATGCGGCTGAATGGTTTTTGGATAATTTCTCCGTGATTCAGCAGGCACTGCGTCAGGTCAAAGAGGACATGCCACAGGCCTATTACAGCAACTTGCCAAAACTCATATCTACTGAATCAACGGATCAGCCCCGAATCCATGCCATCGCGCTTGAAATTATGCGTGCAGGCACAGGAACGCTCCACCCGGACCGTGTAATCAAGTTTATTCATGCCTACCAACACATAACATCCCTCACCATGGGAGAATTGTGGGCCTTACCGGTTATGCTCCGTGTAATCCTATTGGAGTACCTAACCCTCTCCATTTGCCGGATGACCGGATTACAAGCGCCTCGTAACGAGGACTACGCCCCCCCCATCGCCTTGCCAAAAGGGATACCTGAAGAGATTATTATTTCCGATGCCATTCGTAGTCTGCGCATGGTGGATACTCAGGACTGGAAAGAATTCTTCGATTCCATGAGTCACGTTGAGCACAGCCTGCATAGAGACCCAGCGGCTGTGTACAAACAAATGGACTTTGATACGCGAGACCGATATCGAAAGGTGGTTGAAGTGCTGGCACAGGGTACCGGAAAGAGCGAAACAGACGTTGCCCAGGAGGCCGTTCAAATGGGTCAAACGCAACACCTTGAGGAACGCCATCAGGAGTCCCAACGAATGCATCACGTTGGCTACTATCTCGTGGACGCTGGTCGTG
>CAZENC010000427.1:1356-2816 GCA_964513115.1 uncultured Desulfobacteraceae bacterium
GCTCTCTTTTGCCTTGCTGGCCAATTGCACTGACGCTCCCCAAAAGCATATGCCGGGCGACGAAACCCTGATTGCTCAGGCCGTTGCCGGTGTCAACGAGCTTAACGAGCGATATCGTCGATCAACCACGAGCCCCTTTTATTTTTTTTACCGTGAACGAACGTGGAATCCCAAGCAGAAAGTGTGGATGGCCTGGGAACGTAAACGGGGTCTGTTATCGGAATTCAATCGCCTGCTCCTCAAAAAGGGAGAGACCTCCTTCACAGTGACCGTAGGGGACATGGAAATCCTTTCCGAAATTCGGTATGTCATCACGCTTGATGCGGACACCGTTCTGCCCCGTGAAAGCGCGCATCGTCTCATCGGGGCCTTTGCACATCCGCTGAATCGCCCCGAATTCGACCCGCAGACCGATACACTGGTTGCGGGTTATACCGTGCTCCAGCCTCGAGCGCAGGCAAAACTAAGCAGTGCAAACCAGTCTCTGTTTGCTCAGGTCTTTTCCGGTGGCACGGGGTTGGACCCCTATACCATGGCAGTCTCTGACGTGTACCAGGACCTGTTCGGTGCCGGAATTTATATGGGTAAAGGCATCTATGATGTGGCGGCCTTTGAGCGGTCCCTGGCTGGAAAGGTTCCGGATAATGCCCTGCTCAGCCATGATCTGTTCGAAGGCATTCATGGGCGCACCGGGTTGATATCGGATGTGGTTTTGTTTGAAGAGTATCCCTCGAGCTACCTGGGGTACCTTAACCGGCTCCACCGATGGATCCGTGGTGACTGGCAACTGCTTCCGTGGCTGATGCCACGAGTGCCTTCCGAGGGCGCGGGAAAGATACCGAACAGATTCTCGCCCATCAACCGGTGGAAGATTGTGGACAACCTGCGGAGAAGCCTGCTGACCCCGTCGCTTCTGTTTCTGTTGATTTGCTCCTGGTTCATGCTTCCTGGCCCGATGCTGGTGTGGATGCTCATAGCACTGCTCACCCCTGCAGTCTCGCTCCTTATGAGCATAACAACCGAACTGCTTCATCGTTTACGAAATCCATCTGCCGGTCTCTTTTCATTGCCTCCATCCCTTGCAACACACACGCTTCGATGGCTATTGGTGCTGGTTTTTCTGCCCCATGAGGCGGCCACGGTATTTGATGCAATTATAAGAACGCTCCTTCGGTTGGCTGTCACCCGCAGAAACCTTCTGGAATGGACTACAGCCGCACAAACAGCCCACGTCCTGCTCAGCGAGAGAAAATCTGTGCCTGCATGGAGGAAAATGGGTCTTGTTTCATTTTGCGTTCCTGGTCTTGCCCTTTTGATAGGATTCACCAATGTCACTGCATTTACCGGTGCAGCACTGCTCATGCTTGCGTGGTTTATTGCACCGCACATTGCCTACTTGATCAGCCGGCCATCTGTACATGAGAAGCGACTCCCAGAGGCCCGGCAACGATATAGGTTAT
>CAZENC010000428.1:0-2816 GCA_964513115.1 uncultured Desulfobacteraceae bacterium
ATTCTTTGGCACGGTTTAATCTGTTTGTAAGGGAATATCAACATGAGCTGACATTTGAAACAATTTTACCGGTAAAAGCGAACGGCTGTTGCCTTCGGCAAAAGCTCCATTCCAGGAAATTTAAATCCTATGGATTTAATATTCCCTTGCATTATGCAGGTTACGAAAGCCCCGCAAACTACTCCTCTTAAATTTTTCCCCTTTTGAGATGATGAGCCCTTGGCTCTTATTCAAAAGGGTCGAGCCGGAGTCTCTAAAAATTTAATGAGTAGTTAGTCTACGGGCGTATCGCCGTTCATCGCAAACGGCTTGTTCCAAGCTCGCTGCGAAACTTGTATATTTATTGGGGATATCCCCAACGCCCCTTAAATGATTTCTTGCTCGCTCTCCACTGCGCCCTTCCGCGGCGCGTTTCTGAGACAATGTCTCAAGTCAGAGATTAATTACACTACAAGCTGACAACTGCGGATCTGGTTAAAGTTAAGAGTTAATGGTTTTAAGTTCTGAGTCAAGATATTTTGCTTTTGACGGTTTACTTTCTTTCTAAAAAGACGCTGCTTTTTAAGATCGGTTTTTCTTCGGGAAACGATTCGATCTTTCAATCCCAGGTGGCACTGATCAGGGGTAACATAGTCAATACCGGAGTGCAAATGCTCCTTATTATACCAAGTAAAATAGCCTTTAAAATATCGAACCGCTTGCTCAAGATCCAAAAAGCGACCTGGGTATTGAGGAGCCCTTTTAACGGTACTGAATAAGGACTCCACAAAAGGATTATCATTGGGGGTCCGTGGTCTGGAGAACAATTGAGGCATATGGTGATCCTCAAACATTGCTTTGATCGGCTTAGCCTTCATCTGACGGCCTCTGTCATTAAAGACTTCTGGGCGTTGGTCCTGAGGAAGATCTAAAATGTTTTCATTAATCAGACCTTCTTCTAGTAGATATCGGGCCTGTTCAGCTGTTTGGTTCCAGCTGACTAACCAGGAAATGGCCTTACGAGAATACTCATCGAGGAGTAAATACAGATAGAGAAAAACTCTTTTCTCGTAAGTTGGCAGATAACTGATGTCCCAACACCATCGCTGATTAGGGCCGGTAAGTTTCTTACGAACTGGGGGTATTGAACGACCATTATGTTGGCGTTGAAAACCCCTCATTGCCATCAGATTAGCAGAGCGCAAAATGCGATATACCGAAGAAAAAGACACGAAAAATACTCTCAGATCCCAAGCTGTTACAGTAAGTAACCGGTGGGACAAATCAGCATATTGTTCTTTCTTAGCCATCTTCAGAACTGCTTCCCTCTCCTCTTCCAAGAGCCTATGGACTGGTTGGCTTGGACCAAGCTTGAGATTCTGGAGACTTTGTCCCTTTTCTCTTCTACTTCGCCATCTCACGACACTGCGACGGCTGATTCGCCAGAGAATACAGATCCGGGTCACTGTAAGGCCTCTTTCTTTGGCTCGCTCAATCATCAAGAGGATCTCTATCTTTTTCTCCTCACTTAGCCGCCCGCCCTTTATCTCTCCCACGAACCCCCATTCGTTTTTTTTCGCAAAATCGCCAACTCCACGGCCTGTTCAGCTAAGGCGCGTTCCTTTTCCTCTAACTCCTTTTTCAGTGCCTCATAGCTTTCTTGAGGTACAGACTTGCCCTTGGCCCCAGGACGAGCACTCAAACGCTCAAGAGCCCCTTCCTTTACCTGTTTACGAATCCGGGCAAGATCGGTGGAATATATTCCTTCACGCCTTAGTATTTCTCCAACTTGGGTTCTGCCGCTCTGGGATTCTAGATATATTTGAAATTTTTTCTCGGGGGATAAGAAACGTCTTTTTTTCTTTCCCTTTTGGGAGTTTTTATCATCGCTTACACTCATGGGATTCTCCTTTCGATTCAGCCGGAGATGGGCTAACTCCGGTCGCCCTACGGGCTCCCTACGTTACCCCATCTCCATCATTAATACCATGTAGTGTAATACAATCAAACTTTTGAGTCATAAATTCAGAAACGGCGGGGTACGGAAGCCCAATCAGGATACATCGAGCCGTCGGCATTCAACGGTCACATCACTCTGTCATTACCTTATCCTTTACTTTCACCTCACCGTCCTTGCCCTTCAAAAGAATAGCCCGGGACATCTCTTCAGATACCTGTGTGACGCGAGCGTAACCTATTATCTCTGTATCGCATCCAAGCATCTTCCCGGTGACGGGATGGCGAACGGGTTCCCCTTCACGATAAACAATCAGCCTCCTCTGAGGTTTGGTCTTCCCTTTTCCAATATCGGTATAAAACGACTTGCCCTTTTTCTGGGCAACGATCCCATCCACTAAAGGAAATTCCCGGTGGAACTTTATGGCAAGGCCTTCTGCCATGGCCTTCAGCGCGGCCCTATCTTTGTATTCATCGTACACATCTTCAACAGCCAATACTTCAGACGTCTCGTTGTCAATGAGTCGAGCCACGGCCTCGACCCCAATTCTTGTCTCAATAAAATCACCAACAAGTGTTCCTTGTGCTGCTACCAACCTTCCGGCTTTAATAGCCGTTCTTCTGTCAATCAACTCTGTCCGGCTGAGCTTTTGCTCCTCAAGGATCTTGTCCAACCTTGTCCTTTCTATGATACGAAATCGGTTCTGGTCCATTAGGCTGACTAGGAACAGACTTTCATACATATCGCCTATACCAGTGGACAATCCTTTTATTGCAAAAGGTAGCAAGGTGACGCTGAAACGGGATCCTATCTGAAAAACCTTCGGAACCTCCCTAATTATCGAAATTTCTTTTACCGCCGTGTTATCGTTTGCATCTTT
>CAZENC010000429.1:0-2814 GCA_964513115.1 uncultured Desulfobacteraceae bacterium
GTTTTCTGTATATGGACGGTTCGGGAATCATGTGTCCTGGATGCCGGATGAGCCATCTTTCTTCGGCGGTCTTCGGGATGGAATTCATTTCCTGGCCAATCACTTTTTTCTGCCGGGCCAAGACCTACAAGACTTGCTAAATCCTCAATTTCCTCTATTTCTTCAGGGGGTAGTTCTTGTGGAGAGGATTCAAGATCAGAAAGGCTTTGGTTAGGTGCGGGATCTAAACCCACCAAGTCGCCAAGGTCTTTAGCCTTTTCATCTCTCTTTGATTCAGGCTTCTTTTTCATTCAGCCAGTTCCTCATAGTGACTTTACTGTTCCCAGGTCTGAAAGGACCGGAACCTTGCAGTTTTGCACAATATCTTCTGGTCTTTTAACGGTGTGGTCCAGATAGTAGGCAGCAAATGTACATCCAAGACCTGTAATCAGACCAACAATAATGGATAAAAACCCCATCAATATTTTTTTTGGAAAGATCGGGATGGTCGTCTCATTGGCCCTACTGGCTACAGCCACGTTTGCCACTCGTGTGGAATCCTTCTGTTCCATTATGCGGGCTACTTCCGTCTTGTCTCGATAAAGAAGATAATTTTTTTTGTTTTGCGCTACTTCTCTTGTTAACCTGTCCAACCCTATTTCTCTATCCGTAAGAGAGCGAGACTCGGCAATAACATCCTGGATGTCAGAAGTCAGGGCCTTTTCCTGGCTTATCAGGCTTGATAAATCGACCTGGACACCGTTCACGGTTCGTCTCTGTTCCTTTTTGATTGCCTGTTTCATCTTTTCCGCCTGACGTTCGATATCCTGGTACTCGATTGAAGATTCGGGATAAAGCTGGGCTATTCGCTCTTTCTCAACGAGTAACGGGAGCATGGCCTTGGACATTTCCACAAGCATGGAATTGCCGCGTAACTCTTCAGCCATAGCGGTAATCTCCCCTATCTGTTGCATGCTTTGCATGAGTTGAGCAAGTTTGGTCTTTTTTTCAGCGATCTTGCCACGTATAAGGCTCAGGTTTTCCCGGAGGTCCTTGAGTAGTTCCACATTCTGTGCCCTTTGACGTTCTATCTCGATGATCGACCATCTATTTTGAAATTCCTTCAAGGCCTCTTCGGCATTTATGAGCCTGTCGGAAAATTCTTGTGATTGCTTTGAATAAAATGCTACTCCACCCTTAGTCTTGTATACTTGTATGTGTCTATCAATATAGCCATCCACCAATGTATTAACTGTCTTTGTGATTCTGGAGGGATCATCACCACGTAATGTGATCTGAAACATATTGGACATAGTAACCGGCTCGATTTCAAGGTCCTCCTGGAGTTCGATTACAGCTGCATCTATGGGATCAGACTGTACTGATAATCCCATTTTTATCGAAAACTCCTTTAAAGTTGAAATGAGTTTTCTCACAAGTCGTGACAACAGTTTGTCTGGTTTTGTAGGATGATGGAGGCCGAGGTCTTTTACTACCTGACGCAGGAGTTCGTCTGCATTCATAATCCTGATCTCTGAGTTTATGTCTTCTTGGGACAATGGAAAGGCACTTAGTCTGCTTGTAGTTGCCTCAAGCTGAAGATCGGAATCCACGAAAGGTTTTACCAGGACCGTAGCCGAGACTTCATAAATAGGATCGACCAGGAAGCAAACTCCTACGGTGACCACGACAATAGTCAAAAATGTGCCGATAAGGACGTGAAGTTTGGAAAATATAACGAATAATATGTCCCTCAAAGAAATTCTTACGAGTTTTTCAGTTGGAATATCCATTATAATTTTACCTAATACCTTAATCCGGCTCGGATCCCCCAAGATAGTAGACTGCCGATGCGCCGGCGCTGAATCTAAGCGGGATAAGCCGCCACAGAGAAGCCCCGGCCAAGGCTGCCTGAGCAAGCTTTGTGCGAGGTACATATACAACATCGTACTGGTTTATCATCGGATCTGCCCTTGTGTCACCTTTGCCGATAATGTTATCCATATCGACAACCTTAGCATCAGGCTGACCATTCCTGTTCCGGCTTATGACCACCACCTGGTGGGTGTTGGCATCTTCTGCAAACCCGCCAGCCCTTGAGATCAATTGCGTCAATGTAATGGGGCCACGGAGTTCGTAAAAGTTGGGACGATTGACCTGCCCCATTATGTAGGCTTGGTTGGAACGTGCGCGCAATACAGCGGCAGTTATGCTAATGTTGTTTATGAATTTTCTATAATGCTTTTCCAGTTCCTGGCTGAGGTCAAAGGCAGTTAGACCGGCAGCCGCGGTATCCTGAAGATAGGGCAGTGATATTTTTCCATCAGGCCTGACAACAACGAGACGCGATTGTCCCCTTGCCTGGGTCGTAATGGCTTTTTTCAGTTCTTCGACTTTGGCATTAAAATTAATCACTTCAACCGTTACTGCAGGACGACTTAGAAAGGGACGAAAGGTTTCTGATATTTTTTCTGCAAGGACCCTGGGTTTTAAGCCGGAAGCCTTAACTTCGCCTACACGTGGCAGGGTTACGAAACCGTCAGGTCTGACCCTAACGGTCTTGGTCATAACGGGGTAGTAATAAAAGTCAATTCTAAGCGTGTCTTCGGTTTCAATTATATATTCCGCAACAGAGAATCCGGGATCAATATGGTAGAGGATTTCAAGTTCGTCGCCCTGACCGATGAGATAAGTTGTAGGAATTAGGGGGCTACTCCCTTCGGATTGAACCGCTTCTTTTGTAATGCTTATCCTGGGTTCTCCGCATGACACCAGCAAAGTCATTCCTGTGAGGCACAGAATAGCTGCATAGGAACCGAGCCTAAGTGGATTTCC
>CAZENC010000430.1:0-2810 GCA_964513115.1 uncultured Desulfobacteraceae bacterium
TTACAATATGGCTGGAAAGAGATATCCCAGGCTGTTTTCCACTCTTTAGAAGACCGTTCACCTCTAATGACCCGTGAGCTGTACGAGCTTTCAAGTTCCTGATATGTATGTCGCCTGAGCGATAAGCACAATCTGATCTTAAAGGTCCGTATTCCAATGTTCTCCAGAAACCCCGCTCGACGTTCAAGTCCAGGTCGATTTCCGTCCGACTTGCGAACCTGGGAATATCTGATTTCCTTTTTTCAAATAATGAACGGCCTCGTTCAGACTTGAAATCCGAAATATTCATATACTTGCTTTCGACCGCCAGTTTACCTTTAAGACCATCCCAGCCCTTCAATTTACCTTGCACATGGATAGGGCTTTCCCCAACTTTCATTTTTAGAAAATTGATAGAGACATTTTTGTCTGAAAGATCCAGCTCGAAATGGGCATCCCGAATAGGTGAAGGCAGACGTTCTAATATCAAAGACAGATCATGGCCCACCACCCGTCCGGTCACGGAAGTCAACACGGGCTTTCGTCTTGATCCCTTTACATCGGCATCGCATACGATAATTCCTTCTGCATATTCATTATTCTTTTTTGATTGAAGGCCGAGGTCATCCATCAAAAGGCCTGGTGTTGTTACTTTAAAATCAAACAGATCTTGATTCATCAAATCATAGGAACCGGAAACTTCAATAGCGGAACTTCCGAACAGACAACTGATCTTTTTGAACAAGACCTTATTCCATGGATGGAAATCCACGCTGAACACAATTTTGTCTCCCTGCCCGTGTGGATTCACGGTAAAAGACCCTATGTCCAGGATCACCTCTTTAGGATCAATTTCTCCATTACAGGACCAGATGTCCTTTTGCTTGGACAGGGAAATTCGACAGGGCACCGGATTGGTGAATTCCACTGGCAATTGACTGCCCTTATAAAAATGATCCAGGATTTCATTTACGTCTACCCTGGCCACCATATTCATCTTGCCGACTTCGGCCAGGTTATCTACAGATCCTTTAGTATCAAACCTTGAGTTTCCCCACAAACCTGTGCCATAAAACCGGCTCTTACCTTTTTCGTCAATCTGTATTTTAACCTCACCCAATACCAGGGGGAGAATCAACTGCTTTTGGGTAAATGTGCAGTTTGTGAAAATTAAGTCCCCCTTTTGTATTCGCGGGTAGTCCCACCCCCTTTCAAAATGAAACCTGATTTGGGCTTCAAGATTTCCGGCCGCATCTTCAAATTTATGAAGATGTTGAGACAAATTAATGGGAGTCAAGTCCATGTTTCTTTGCCTCAGAAGGTCTTCAAGCCTAAATAATCCATCAACCGAGATATCGTAGACAAAGGTATGATCATACAGGGTATCTATATCCAGTGTGCCATTCTTGATGGTAGAAGACCCAAAAGAGCCATTAACCTCCGATACACGAAGAACTCCATTGTTGATAGTCAGTTTTCCAGATACATTGTCGAAAGGCAGGCCGCTTCCATTTTCAAGGACCTCAAGATCTTTCCACGATAACTTCATTGAAAGACATTCGGCATTCTCAGGCCGGTTCAACTTCCCTATCCGATTTAACGCACCTTGCAGAAAAAAATGATTCACGCTAATCTCTCCATATTTGTCGGTTAGGACGGGAAAGAGCCTGTTTTCAATCCACCGGGGCAGGAGGGGTGTTGGGAAGACAGTCTTGAATTTTTTAAGCGGCACATAAGGGCTTTCGAGACGTAACGTCAGGTATGGATTAGAGGCGTCTTCAAAGTCGATCTTTGAACTTGCTGACAAGGAAAAATCCGACCCATTCAACCGGGCAGATGAGATTTCCAGGGCCCGCTCGGAGAAGCAGGATTCGAAATCAAACACAAGCTTTGGAAAGGAAAAAGACTTGCTGCCATGAGGCCTAACAAGCCGCAAGTGAAGATCATCCGCGGCGATTTTCCCTGCTGCGGACATGGTCCCGTCCAGCGCGCCGGCGATCCTTATATCGACATAAGCTTGTCCCTTATCAACAGGAAGGTAATGAGGCCAGGGAATCCAGGTTAACGGTATATCATTCGCCTTCACCGTGACATCGGCAAAAGGATCTTTTTTTGCTTCCGCATCGCGGCTAATGTTTCCACGCAGTGTAAACAGGGCCTTTTCCTTCTTATATGCGATCTTTCCTTCCAGGTGGACATCAAAGCTAGTGGGGTCTTCCCTTTTTTGTGATGCATTAAAAATAATGTCTTCCAGTTCGAAGGGGAGGTTTTCTATACAAACCTTCGCATGTTTCATGGAAACAGCGGAAAGTCCGGATAGTCTTCGCAAGATCATCTTTTTGAGCCCTGAAACTTCACCGGGTTTGGGAAACACCCAATCTTGTTCCAGTGCCATTTTGATCCTGGGGCGCAACATGGACATCCTTGTAGGGACAATGCGTCCCTTTATCAGTTCTCTCGCGTCAAGAAAGATTTTTACGCGTGAGGCTGTAATGCTTTCAGGCTCGAATCGTGATTTGGCTTCCAGATCGTAGGCACTGATCCCGATTCCACCCCATAAGCTGATATCTATTTTGCCCGTGCTAAGCTCAAACCCCGTGGATTCGGCCAGTTGGCCCAACAAATACTGCTGGACAGACTGCCTGTTAATAAGGCTGTTAGCGAGTAAAACGGACGCTATAGCAAGGAGTAGTAATAGGATGGCCGGTAAAAGGAAGGCCTTTAGTTTTTTGGGAATCATTTCTGGAAATAGTCTCGCAGGATTTTTTCATGATCGAATGCAAGTTGCTCGGGAAGGGAATTTCGGTCGAACACACCAACATCTTCGGCAT
>CAZENC010000431.1:0-2321 GCA_964513115.1 uncultured Desulfobacteraceae bacterium
TGCATGTAACCAGGGGTAAAGAGAAATTATTGAAAGTAACACTTCAGGTTAATACATATATGTAACGTAACTACACAGTAGCCAGGATAAAAAATTCAGACGCCAGAATAAAAATGGTAAATTTTTAAGCAGGCTCAAAGAGACTTGAAAGGATTAGAAGATGTCGAAAGATCCGGCAAAAGGAGAAGCTTCTGGTTTTGATCTGCCAACGCTTACCATATTGTTTATGACCCTTTTTGTACCGGTTGCTGTTCTACCAGCCGTGCTAGACAATGCCTTTAATACACCAAAAAGCCTGATTATTTTTACAGGTGTCTCCCTGCTCTTGGTAGTGTACTTTGCAGAATTTTTTCAGGGCAAGGCAGTTAGAAGGTCAGATATTTCAACGCCCATGTGGGTCATGATCCTCATTTTCCTAAACTTCCTATCCTTTTTATATACGGAAAATTACTACTTCACGAAAATCGCAGCCCTTATGAATATCAGCTGTCTGCTATTCTTTTTTTTTGTGTCCCTTCATATTGGCGAAAGGAATGCCTTCCGGATTCTTGCGGTGGTTGCCTTGTCAGGAATTCTCGTTTCTATTAGTACATACCTCCAATTCACCGGCAAATCCGTTCTGTTTAAATGGGCTGGTGCCGAGGGCGCAATAATGGGAACAATCGGAAACTCCAATTATCTTGGGGCCTATCTGTTGTTCCCCATGTTTGCCCTGGCCGGACTCATGTTCCTGTTAAAAGGGAAATGGCGCTTTATTCCTGCCGGCTTCTTGATCTTTGTATTCGGGGCTTTTCTCTGTTCAAGGGCAAGGGCTTCCTGGCTTGCTTCAGGCATATCTCTTCCGCTTTTATTTTTCCTGGTAAAACGAATCCACAATTTTTCCGTACTGTCATACATCAAGCAAAGGCCAAGGCATATGATTGGATATGGCATGCTGGTCTTTTCCCTGATTGTTGTTTTATGGTCGGTTGCCCCCCAGCGCTTCCATTCCACCATGGATGTAAAGAGATGGTCCGAGACCAGGACGCTCGGCCTGCGGTGGAAATACTGGAGTGCATCCTGGTGGCTTTTTAAGCAGAGCCCGCTATTCGGGACCGGCCTCTGGTCCTACAGGAATAGGGTCTATGATGCACAGGCCGAAATAAACAAAAAAGATCCTGACTTTTTCAAAGGCTATGAGGAACCCAAACCAAGAAGGGTGCATAATGAGTACCTGGAGATCTTGAACGACGGGGGACTGGTTGCCGCCGGCTTCTTATTGATCTTCTTTATTGTGGTGATGGGGCACGGGTGGCGTATTATAAGGGACGAAGCGATTGAGAAACAGGCAAGGATCATTGCAGCAACGGCCTTCTCTGCCATGGTGGGAATCATGATCGCCGCAGTATTCTTTTTCCCGTTCAGGGTAAACAGCACCTTGTTTATGACCGCCCTGATGATGGGAGTAATGGAAGGCATTTACATCAGGATATACGGCCGTATTTCAAAAACAGAAGGACGGAGACTCCCGTTTGCCTATCCCGCTGTTTTCCTTATCAGCCTGGTACTGGCTGGAGTTTTGTGGTTCGGGGCCTTCAGGCCTTTTAAAGGTGAACTGGAGCATCTTAAATACAAAAAGGCCATGGGTTACAGAAATGGAAAACAGGCCCTGCAACATATTCGAAAAGCCATATATTTGGACCCAAAAAATTCTCTTTACCATATTTACGCAGCCCAGCTTTATGGCGGCGGCATGCGAACCAAAAGTGGTCCGCAAAGATATGGTAGTCCCAAGCCTATCAAACCTGAAATAGATCTTGCCAAGGCCCGTTACCACCTTGATAGAGCTGTTATAAATTTCAACGGGGACCTGACCAGGTGGTCGGCCCACTTCACGGACGGTCTTTTAAAATACCGGATGGGAAGTATCTTAGAGGCCAAAGATGCCTTTGAAAAGGCAATCTATTACAATCCAGAATTCAAGCCCGCACATGAAAAGCTCAAAGAGGTAAAAAATATACTCAAAAAGCACGATAGAATCACGATAAAGATCAGATAGAAAAACAGGAACTGACACAAAATGACGAATATCTCCTCCTTATAACTTCCTCTGTCCCGGTCAAACAGTGGGCCTCATCTTAAATATCAGAAGTTTATTGAAAAATTTGGAAAATATGGTAGACTTCCATCCGTTGTTTCTCATCCGGAGGTAAATTTGTATGCCCCACTTTTTGAAAGAACTCAGTAAACCAGACGTCTATAATAATTAGTAAAAGGCATCTCGAGTCCGAATGCAAATGTCAACTTTTCTACACCGAACCAATTAACTCAGCCTTAAATAT
>CAZENC010000431.1:2331-2806 GCA_964513115.1 uncultured Desulfobacteraceae bacterium
AATGCGTTTAAAATTTTAAATCCGAATATCAAATATTTCAATGACAAAAACAAGAAAAATGGAGGCACAAGGGACAAGGCATCTTGTTTAGGACATTTGAATTTTTGTCATTAGGTATTGTTTCGAGTTTCGTGCTTAGAATTTTTCATTATAAAAACAAAAAAACGATTAGACAGTCTGATTGATTTTTCCAGTTTACTCTTGGGATATTAATCGAGGCTATCCGTATGAGGAGAATTGGCGGATGAAAAAGCTATTCTTTTTTACAGCTTTTTTGGCTGCGGGGATATTGCTTTGTCAGTTTGATAATTGCCTGGCAGCTCCCCGTAAACAGTATATCAAAGATGGAAAGGAGTATGGCAAGGTTCGCGGGGCATTTCGATACCGCTGGTGGAATTATTACGAAAGGGGCCTTTCATTTGCAGAAGGCGAGTTTTTCAAAGAAGCTCTTTCTGATTTGAAGGAAGCCGCGAAG
>CAZENC010000432.1:0-2805 GCA_964513115.1 uncultured Desulfobacteraceae bacterium
TGTTCCCGAGCGGCGACAAATTTCAAGGCATTGCGATAACGGGATAAAAGGCTGATTTTTAAACCCAGCGCTTCGACCTGCTCGATCCCCTCAACTTCGATTTGTTGAAGATCATCAAGCTGTTTTTTCATTTTCTTCCATTGACGGTAGCCGGCCGAGGATTCTCGCTGCTCTTTGCGCAATTTGTTCAGTTGTGAAATTCCGGCATTGATGGTTGCTGTCTTTTTGCGCGGGGTAAACAAAAGGTTGTGCTTGCCCTCTAATTTGACCATCACCTGCTTTAAGGTGTTCAGTCCGGAGGTGGCTGCAAACAGGGCATGGCCCAGGTCTCCACCGGCAGCCAGGACGCTTTCGACACCCTGCCTGAGCGAATAGTGAGAAATACCAAAGGCATGCTCGAAGTTTTCTCGGCCCATCTTTCCCAAATGCAGATCAAGTTTTGCCTGTTCAAACGGCTCCCCAATATCATCGTTGATCAAGTCATTCTTGCGGCGCTTGTAGCGGCTAAGATTCAACACCTCACCATCGAGAAAAGTTAAAGAGGCACCCACAGCCAATTTGTTGTAATCGTGAAGCCAATCATCTGCAACAATATGTCCGAAACCGTAAAACAATCCGATCAGAGCCCGCAGGGCTGTGCTTTTGCCTGCTTCGTTGAGGCCATAAACCATGTGCAAGCCAAAGTCTTTGCCTGAAAAGTCGAGGACTTTGTTCGTGAACGGACCATACGCGAGCAGTTTGAATGCGTTGATTTTCATCATTATCTTTATAGGCCCTCTTCGTCTTCCAGCATGGTCAGTAAAATATCCCCTACATCAGAAAACAGCTCAACGACTTCATTTTCTGGCAGCTTTACACCGCTTCCGGATAGTTTGGATTTCAGACCGGTCAGATCTAGGCCGAGTTCCTCGAAAGCCTGCGGATTTCCGGCGAGCTCTTTCAAATACCTTAACAGTTCTCCCTGGGGCGTATCGCTTCCGGCAATACCATCAAAATCGATTGTCGGTTTGGTCTGTAGCTGAACCTTCTCAATCCACACCTTACCCTGTGACACTTCAGATGCAATTGCCCGAACGTTGGCGGCAACGGCTTCAGGATCGATAGAAAGCCGCCCATGTGCTGGGCAGCGGCCTGTCAAAACCGCTCGCACACAGGCGTTCAGGCCTTCAAGGTCAGATAGCTTTCGGCTTAATACGTCTCCAAAAGCAATTGCTGCCTGCTCGATGTTTTGGGCGTTGCCGACATCTGCTTTGACCTCTACCCAGCGAAGCACATCAAGGGGCACAAATTGTGTACGAATTTCAGACTCTTCTACTTCTACCAAAACGCAGCCTTTATTGCCGGGTTCTCTAATGTGCCGCCCCTGGGTGCAGCCGGAATAGACAATGTGCGGTTGTTCCCGAAGCACACCATACTTGTGCACATGGCCGAGGGCCCAGTAATCATATCCCTTTGCGGCAAGCTCGTCCAAAGTGCATGGGGCATACGGCAGGTGACCTTCGGCACCGGATATCAAACAATGCAGAATGCCGATGTTAAGCATATCGGGCACCGGGTCCGGATAGGTTACCGCCAGGTTCTCGTATACATCCCGATTGGCATAGCTCTGGCCGTGGATGGCAACGCCCAGATCATCGAGTAGCCTGGTCTCCGGCTTGCGCGCACTGAAAATCTTAACGTTCTGCGGCATAGGTATGGTCTTGGTCATGGTGTTGGCAGCATCATGATTGCCGCGTATGACAGCCACACGGATTCCGGCCTCTCCAAGATTGCGCATCTGATTGGCAAAGTACAATCCCGTGTTAAAGTCCTGCCAGTCACCGTCATAAAGATCGCCGGCCACAAGAACAAAGTCTACCTTTTCTTCCAAAGCAAAATTGACGAGGTTATCCAATGCCTGCCGAGTGGCCCCCCTGATTTCTTCAATGGGGGGCGCACCTTCATAGTGTGATAAACCCCGCAGAGGCGAATCCAGATGAATGTCAGCAGCATGTAAAAAGGTCAGCATGAAATCTCCGGCAAAAGACAAGGGTTGAAAGGTTAAAAAGTTAAATTGTATTTCCGTCCCACAAATCTGACATTACAATACCCTACAGTTACTTTGATTCGTATCCGGCCTGATTTTCACGGAGTTCGATTTGATCAGCACGTATTCCAATAGGAATATCTGTTAAATTCTTTTTTGTCATTTTTCCTCCTTTTATGGTTATTTTGCAAAACCAAGAAGCTTTTCGCATAATGTTTCCAAAATAGCTGATTGTTTTCCTTCAGATGATAGTTCTCCAAGTGTTGCAGCTATTAGCAGTCTGTTTTTGCGTCTCACATTATCAGTAAATCCCATTTTGTTTCTGGTATTGCTTTCAGCTTTTTCCCATACATCCCTACCAAAGCCTTCAATAACAACGTCGTCTATTTTTGTTTTCCACATAACTCCTTGCGAATGCCATAAATTATCGGTAGGTAAGGGATCGAAATCATTTAGACCGCAAAGGCGTAATATACAAGAGTTGTCACGTATATTATTCTTAATGTCATTTTCATTTTTTTGATGAGCATCAGAATCAAACACAACAAATGCTGGAATATGGAGTTCCTTGCAAATAGCAAGTGCTCTGCTAAGTGATGTTTTACCGTCTCCAATCACAAAATGACATCCGAATTCTCTAAACTGCGGCCATTTACCTGATAACTGGAGATGTGTTGAGATGAAAGCTACATCCTCTATACCTTCTACAAGGATTGCAATGCGCGTAAAATACAATTCATTTTGGGATGGCTGCATTATTTGGGCTATTCTGGCCATTA
>CAZENC010000433.1:0-2799 GCA_964513115.1 uncultured Desulfobacteraceae bacterium
AATAAATGCGTTCCTTTTCCTGCACATCGATAAGCCTCTTGAACAATATCCTTTGCACTTCCCTCATCCTTATCCTTTCAGGATATCTTATTTATTCACATTGACAAAATGTACCGAGTGTGTAAAATAAGATTATCATATTATACATGGAGGTTGGTGAATGGAAAAGCGCATATCCGCAACCCGGGCTGTAAGGGATTTTTCTGAAGTATTAAATACAATAAAATTCAAAGGCGTTCATTATATTATTGAAAGAGGTGGAAAACCGGTCGCCTCTATGAAGCCGATCGATGAAAAAACAGACTTTAAGACACTGGGCGAACTTAAAGCCTTGCTGAAAAAACTGCCAAGATTAGATGAAGAACTGGATTCTTTTGCATCAGATCTTGAAGATATCAGGAAAGATCAACCTCTTATGGCAAGGGGGGATTTATGGGAGTAATTCTTGATACAAGTGTTCTTATTGAAGCAGAGAGGCGGGAATTTGAAATCGATCAATTTACAGAGAATCGAGAAGAAGAAATTTTTGGACTCAGTGTAATCACAGTTTCTGAGCTCCTCCACGGTGTGCACCGTGCAGATTCAACTATAAGACGTTTGAAAAGAAGTGCTTTCGTGGAGAAAGCTATCGAGTTGTTTCCAATATATGTTTTTGAGATTTCCATTGCCAGGATATACGCGGAATTATGGTCTGGTTTAGCTAAGAAAGGTATTCAGATCGGTGCCCATGACCTCATAATTGGTTCCACCGCACTCTCCTTTGGTTTTTCAGTGGCTACCTATAACATAAGACATTTTGAAAGGATAGAAGGGCTTAAAATCGAAATTCTGACTTTTTAAAAGTAGTCGTTTTATTTTCAATTTTCAATTTTCAATATTCAATTCAAAGGGGTATCTCCACCAAGACATGCGTTCCTTTCCCGGCCTGTGATTCTAAGGTGAACTCCCCGTCGAGCTGTTCCGCCCTCTCCCGCATGATGAGGAGCCCCAAAGGCAGTTCCTCTTCCGTGGTTTTCATGACCATGTATTGACCAAAACCAATACCGTCATCTTCCACACTCAATGAAAGCTCCTCGTCTTTCTTGACCAGATTCACAAAAACATTTTTGGCCCGGGCATGCTTGAGAATATTGGTCATTGCTTCCTGTGCAATACGGTAGATAGCAAGCTCCTTTTCAGGGGCGAATCGTTTTGGAACATTTCGACTAAAAAAATGGATCTCGATATCCGTCTGCCGTTGAATTTCGTTAAATAGCCCACGAAGGGATGACACCACGCCCAGAGTGTCTATCATGGCAGGCCTCAGACCGCGAGAGATATTCTTAACATCCTTTATGGCTTGAATTGTTCTTTCTTGAGCTGCTGTTATCCGGGCTCCCAACTCCTTATGTTCAGGCTTCAATTTCCTATAGATCATCTCAATGTCCATTTTGAGTGAGGCCAGGATTTGACCGATGTGGTCATGAAGTTCCATTGCGATCTGCCGGCGGTCTTTTTCCAGAAGATCAATGAGTCTCTTGGATAATATTTTCCTTTGTTTATGCTCTCTCAAAAGTTTTTCATTGGCTTGCTTTAAGTCTTTCTCCGCCTGTATGAGTTCGGTGATATCTTTTGAGACCACTGTCACGGCAGCTATATTTCCTTCCATGTCTTTAACAGGACTCAATGTCTGGAGGTAATGTCCACCGACTCTTTCACTTTCATAGACATAACGATTTGATTTTCTTGTTTTTATGACTACATTTACCCTTACTTTGAATTCTTTTGTTTCCTCTTTGGAATGAAAATCGTCATACCTTCTCCCTATGACTTCATTCGCTTTCATCCCGAACCTTGATAGATGCTCTTTATTTATAAACAGATACATGCGATTCCTATCAACCAGATATATGGAATCTTCGGTAGACTCCACCAAAGATCGGTACTTTTCCTCACTCTCACGCAGCGCCTCCTCCGCCTGCATGCGCTCAGTAATATTTATAACGCCAGCAATCGCTCCTTTATAATTGCCGTCATTGTCAATAAGTGGCCTTGTCACCAAAATTACATTTACTCTCGATCCATCCTTTTGAAGAAATTCAAAATCATGCTGTTCTGTTATTCCGGCTTCGCGGCGTTCCAAATTTTCTTTAGCAGTGTCTGCAGCTTTCTCATCCATAAACTCAAAAAGGTCTATCCCTACCATTTCCTCTTCGGTGTACCCTAGCATTTCTGCCATGGGGTAGTTTACAAAGACAGTTTTGGCATCCTTATCAATAACCCAGATACCCTCTTGTAAGCTTTCAATGAGGTTGCGGTACTGCTCCTCACTCTCCCGCAGAGCCTGCTCCGCTTTCTTGCGCTCCGTGATATCCAATGACAGGCCGATCACGCCGGTAACTTCTCCATTCTCATCCAGGTAAGGGATCTTGCTGGTGTTGAGCCACCGGGTGCCGTACTCAGTCTCCCACGTCTCATCAATATTAAGCTTAGGCTTGCGGCTCCGTATGACTTCCAGATCGTCTTCGAAGTAGGCCTGAGCTATTTCGCGGGGATAGAGTTCGAAGGCGCTGGCGCCCTCCAACTGCTTCTTGGTCATCTGGTGCGCGTCCGCCACGAATTTGTTCACGCGGATAAAGCGGTTTTCCGTATCCTTGAAGAAAACCAGCCCCGGAATACCGTCGATAATCAGCTCCAGCTCGTCTGCCAGCCGCTGGGCCTGCAAGGATTTCTCTTGCAGTGCCTCCTCAGCTTTCTTGCGCTCCGTGACGTCGTCAAAGACTGCAACTATTTCACCTGATGGCAGCTTGTAGACATAGT
>CAZENC010000434.1:0-2792 GCA_964513115.1 uncultured Desulfobacteraceae bacterium
GCCGAATTGAGGAAGGATGCTTTCACCCTGTACCAGTTGTTCAAGCGGATTTTGACGTCTTCCGGCACTACTTGATATGTCTTTCCGTTCCGCTCGGTGGCGGACAAGGATCTGCGGTCCAGATGGTCCTGCAACAACTCGTCACTTAAAAACAGCTCGAAATATTGTCTCGTTTCATCAAGGGAAACGGCCATGGCCTTGGGAGTCCACCAAATAGAGCGATTGCCCCACATTGCCCGTCCGTAATGAACACCAAAGTGAAATCCCAGTACGATGGTTCCGATGATACCGATGATAAGCAAAGAGTTCACCCTTTTCCGCATTATTATCTCCTTAGCTCACTGCGAACTATACAATGAGCGACCCTGCAGCAAGACTTCGGCGAACTCAGTCGAGATGTGATCTACGCAATCAAATCCTCGGCTTTACCTATTCAACTTCTTCCTGAGCCCTGTAGAGCACTTGAATGTAATCACCTTTCTTGGTGGGAGCATCAGGTCGTCACCGGTTGCAGGGTTCCTTCCTTTCCGTTCTTTTTTCTCATTCACACAAAATTTCCCGAATCCGCTGATGAGGACGTCTTCCCCGGATTCAAGCGTTTTCTTGATTGATTCAAGAAAGGTTTCGACTGCTCTTGTGGCCTGGGGTTTATTCAGGTCGGTGTTGTTGTAAATTCTGTCAATGATGTAGGCTTTGGTGAGGGGCATAGTGTCTTCTCCAGTGGTTTTTTGCTAAGATTATATATAACCATTTGTTTTGTCAATGAATTATTAGCGATGGTATCGTTTACACTCCCAAATAATCCCTCAATTTGCGAAGTGCTTTTTTATGTTTTGAAGGATCCCTTTCTCCGATATTGAAAAGCTTCCATTTGACAGCAGGCAAATTTGCAATGCCTTCAAGCCCGAGAAGCTCCCACTCGGGAATACCTTTTTTCATTGAGACAATGAATTGTCTTTCCTGGGTCGTCAAATCCTTTAAGAGAGCTGAGACTAATTGATCCCTTGTCATCTCCAGCGATTCATATGTCACATCTCCAGCTATCATGCCCCTGAATTCTTTTTCAAAGACATCCCTCATATCCTTCGGCTGGGGACTGAGAATTTCAATCATGGGCCGGGGATGACTGATGAGATACACGATAAACGCTCTCCGTATCTTGTCTGTTAGACCTTCATTTTTAGCAAGTAGATGGACATCAAAAAGATCCCTCGGATGTTGACGGTCAAAAGCCGCACAGATTTTTCCTGCATACAGTTCATCCATGGAGAGGGTACGGCTTCGTACCGAGAGCTCAAAGAGGTCTTGAGCCTTTTTGGATAATATTTTTATCTCGGCAGGATAGACAGAGCCCCTCAAAACGAGATTTGGCTCTATCTTTACCGTTACTCCCTCTTGGTTAACGACCATTCCTCTGATGATTTCAGTGCCATGGATTCTCTTCAGTGTAATCTTTGTCCCGGGCACTGTCCTTTTGATTTCCGCAGAGATTAGAAGCAAAGTATTACCGATTTCATTTAGAGCAAAATCCCTCTCATTCACAGGAAGGTAAGGAAGGTCAATGTCCACTGACAGGCGGGGGAGGTTCCGGACGAAAAAATTGATTGCGGTTCCCCCTTTCAAAGCAAATATGTCTTTTCTGTATATCAACGGCAGAATTTTCAGAAGCAATTCCGCCTGTCTAAAGAAAGAAGCGTCTCTCATCCGGAAACCTGTTTGAAATATTCCCTTGGAACAGTGATGAGGTATTTGGCGTTGTAACTCCCTTTTGGGACAATCATTCGCTTTCCTTTTCCCAGATCGATCCCCGAAATATCGAGCTCTGAAACCCACGGGTGTCCATGGCTTTCCGCCATGTACATGAAAAGCCTCTTGACCTTGATAGACCTGCACATGGCCAACAACATCTGGACTATTTTCGATCTTAGGTTGGTAAGGTTTTCCATGATCAAGAGGGCTTCTTCAAATCCGACCTTTCCCGGAACCAAATGAAGCATCTCCATCGCTGCCCGTTCGGGTGAAGATATCTTCACGGAAAAGCCGTTTTCCCCAAACCCCGTCAAACCCAGCTCATTGCTGTCTGAAAATAAGTTGGTGCGGATCATCACAATATCTATCCCCAACCGATCACCTGTGAACCAGCTCGGCAAGACCAACCCTGGCGTTCCGTAAAAGAATATCGTATGTTGCTCTGCCCGCAGGTAATGAGCATATCCTTTAAGCTCAAGGGAAGTTTTACCCCCTGCATGAACACTTAGTCCAAGCTGTGATTGAAGAGCATAAAGGGCACCGGTCCATTCTGCTTTATCTCCAGAAAGGATATAGGCACCCCGCCCAAACGACTGGAGCCAGCCGCTCTGTTTGTATCTCGTAAGGAGATCATGGCTGAAGCCTGCTGCATTCAAATAGGAGGCGGCACCAACTGTTCCTCTAGGCCATTGACTGATAAGGCGGTTTATTTTTGTTTTCATTTCCTTACTCATGATTATTAAAAAAGCATATTTTTAAACCAAAGTCAAGAAATGGTTTAAAAATGCCTATATTTCATGATTTGAAGTTATCAAATAAGGCATATTTTCAAACCGTGCAAAGCATCGCAGATCTGACAGCGGTCCATAACTCCAGGCTATATGAATTGGAAACCTACGGGCTGGGTATCACAGTGGAGCAGGGCTCACCAAGAGCATAGTAGGAAAACGGTGGATTAAATGAAAAAGGGGTTAACCATGCCAGCTAAACCCTTGATATTATTGGAGGCGGCAATCGGATTCGAACCGATGAATAACGGTTTT
>CAZENC010000435.1:0-2782 GCA_964513115.1 uncultured Desulfobacteraceae bacterium
TTAAGCGGATATTTGCAGATGAAGGTCCTACCCTAAAACGTTGGAGGCCGCGGGCGCTAGGCCGTGCGACAAGAATAAGGAAGAGAACCAGCCATCTGACAGTTGTTTTGGAGGAGAAGTAGCATTTTAACTCTTTAAAAAATAAGCACAGAAAAAAGACCCCCATGGCCCTATGGTATAATCCTTGACTGATTTTTTCAAAACGCTAAGTTGTTACGAAATTTTAATATGATTTTTTGCCGATTGTTCTTTTGACTATTTAGGTATTTAACTATTTGACCACACTGGAGGTGTATATTGGGACAAAAAGTTCATCCGATCGGCTTTAGATTGGGAATTAATAGAAACTGGGATTCGAGATGGTTCGCGGGCAAGGATTACAGCTATTTTGTCCTAGAGGATTATAGAATCAGGAAGTTTTTGAAGAAGCGAGTTTTCCAGGCCGGTGTGGCAAGGATAGAGATTGAAAGGGCTGCCAATAAGGTCCGAATTCGTATGCACACAGCGAGACCCGGTATTGTTATAGGGAAAAAGGGATCTGAAATTGAAAAACTGAAAAGGGATCTTGAAAAAGAGATTAAACGGGAAGTCATAATTGATATCCAAGAGGTGAGAAAAGCGGAGGTCGAAGCTCAGTTAGTTGCAGAGAACGTTGCTTTGCAGCTGGTTAGAAGAATTGCCTTCAGGCGGGCCATGAAAAAAAGTGTCAGTGCTGCATTGAGATTTGGGGCCCAAGGTATCAAAATTGCCTGTAGCGGTAGATTGGGCGGAGCTGAAATGGCCCGACGAGAATGGTATAGGGAAGGAAGAGTTCCGCTTCATACAATTAGGGCTGATATAGACTATGGATTTGCGGAAGCGCATACAACATATGGCGTGATCGGCGTAAAGGTAACAATATTCAAAGGTGAAGTGCTACCTGCTAAAAATAAAATGGAATAGGACGGGTCTATGTTAAGTCCAAAAAAGGTCAAATATCGCAAGAAACAAAAGGGCAGAACCAAGGGTAGAGCTTTTCGAGGCAATACCTTGGAATTCGGAGATTATGGCCTACAGGCTTTGGAATGTGGTCATATGTCCGCCCAACAAATTGAATCTGCCCGGATTGCAGTAACAAGACACGTAAAACGTGGCGGGAAGATCTGGATTAGAGTGTTCCCCGACAAACCTGTTGGCAAAAAACCTGCCGAAACAAGGATGGGAAAAGGTAAAGGCGCGCCAGATGGATGGGTGGCAGTAGTAAAGCCGGGAAAGGTTCTTTACGAATTAGAGGGAGTTACAGAAAATATGGCTGCTGAAGCTTTCAGATTAGCCGGACATAAGCTCCCTTTTGCCACAAAATTTGTAAGCAGGAGATCGTAATCTCATGAAGGCCAAGGAGTTTAGGGAATTAACTGAAGAAGAGCTTAAGGAAAAGGAAAGGGAATCAAGCCAGGAGCTGTTTAATCTGAGGTTCCAGAAGGCGACGGGACAACTAGGAAACACGGCTGAAATTCCAAAAAGAAAAAGAGAGCTGGCAAGAATAAAAACGGTGATCAGAGAATTGGAAATTTCCAGGTCAAGCGAATAATGAGGTAGTGATGGCAGAGCGTGGGTCGCGAAAAAAATTGGTAGGAGAGGTTGTGAGTAATAGCATGGACAAAACAGCCATGATTCTGGTCGAACGATTAACTAAACATCGTACCTACAATAAATATGTCAAGAAGCGTGCAAAATACATGGCCCATGATCCTCAAAATATATGCCAGATTGGAGATAAGGTCAGGATTATTGAAAGCCGACCTATTAGTAAGCATAAAAGATGGCAGCTTTTTGATATAATTGAAAAAGCTGATAATGAATCTTAAATGAAGCTCCCCGTAGCTTGCTACGGGGTATCTAGGCGGAATTCGCCGAAGCAAACCCGCCTTCGCACAAGGCTTCGGCGGGTCACCTCGGTGTTCATCTCTGCAGCAAGCCGCAGGGTATTTTAGCGAAGGCGAATAAAACTAAATGCAGGAATAGTCCATCGGAGCTGATGAAATGATACAAGCGCAAACGAGACTAAAGGTTGCTGATAATTCCGGAGCTAAAGTGCTCTCCTGCATAAAAGTGCTGGGTGGATCCAAGAGAAGATACGCTAGCGTGGGAGATATAATAGTTGTTTCGGTAAAAGAGGCGATGCCAAACTCCAAGGTTAAGAAGGGAGATGTTGTTAGAGCAGTTATTGTACGGACGGCAAAGAGCATTCGCAGACCCGACGGTTCTTACATAAGTTTTGATGATAACTCGGCAGTCTTAATCAACCAGCAAAGAGAGCCAATCGGGACGAGAATTTTTGGGCCTGTGGCTAGGGAACTTAGAACAAAAAACTTTATGAAGATAATTTCGCTGGCCCCTGAGGTGCTTTAGCTTTTCTAAGTTTTTTGCCGTCAGGGAGATGTGTTCTGCACTAAATTGTTTGAAAATGCACAAATCGCATTCTCTGCAGCTTGCTGCAGGGAGCTTTAATTGCGTTTTGGATTGCTTTGCTGAAAGCTGAGGGTTGGCTTGCCAGTAACTTAAGGGAAAATGTTATAGGGAGCAGTAAAAGTGCGCAAAAAGCATCCTAAGATCAAGAAAGATGATAAAGTTATTGTTATCGTTGGAAAAGAGAAAGGAAAAATTGGCACGGTTTTGAGAGTTGATTCGGAGAAAGGCCGCGTAATCGTCGAGAAGGTCAATATAGTCAAGAAACATGCTAAGCCAAGTGCCAAGACTGCTCAAGGAGGAATAATCGAAAAAGAGGCTCCTCTTGATATAT
>CAZENC010000436.1:0-2780 GCA_964513115.1 uncultured Desulfobacteraceae bacterium
CTTGATTTTGGCTATATGATCTGCACAACTTTCTATGAACATACCGGCGATTTCCATAAAAAGTTCAGTGTCTCCGTCCACAACCTCTAACGCCTTGGAATAATCAAAGACATCTTTGTCCATTCGATCGTTATCCTCCTTTTAATCTGTCAATCTGTTACTAACTTCTCGATCATTGCAAAAAGCTTCTCGGTTTTTATCGGCTTGGACAAATAGTCGTCCATTCCCGCTGCAATGCATTTCTCTCTGTCTCCCTTCATCGCATGGGCGGTCAGGGCAATAATCGGGATGTGCCCGCCCGCCTCCGTTCGAAGGTCTCATTCTCCAAATCCTTGACCCTTTGTTCCAGTTCTTCGTATGTTGGTTTACCTGCCATCCCAAAATCCTCCAATTGTTGAAAAAAACCTACCGTTCCCTTTCAGATGGAGACTCATTTTGTCATTAGGGTGTCCACAATCGTATTTCTTAGTTCCTCCAGCACAAAAGGTTTGGCCACGACGGCTTCGACGCCATGTTGCTTTAACTTGGCAAGATTTTCATCTTTTGCATTCCCGGTCATGATAATAATCCGTGTGTCATGACTGGTCTGTTTGATCTTCTCTGCCAGGTTAAAACCATCAAGTTGCGGCATGAGAAGGTCCAGGAGAACAAGATCGGGTTTTGAACCTCCAATATAAAGGGCGGCATCCAAAGGATTGTTGAAGGTATTAAGCTGGTACATGTAGGGCATATCACCACTTGAAAAGAAATTTTTTAGCAGACCCAGGATATTGTCATCATCATCAACGGCCACTACCTGTTTCTTTGTATCTGTTTTGAGGAAATCAGGAATGGTCATGCCCTGTTCACTTAAGAAGTCCCTCAGATCCTGCTTTGTAACCTTGTACCTTCCTCCAGGAGTTCGAGCCGCTTTCAGCGCCCCCTTCTTTATCCAGTTTGTGACCGTCACCCGGTGCACACCCAAGATTTTTGCCAGATCGATTGATGAATAACTTTCATCAAAAATACCCATATTTTCCCCTTTCCCGCATAAGCCATATTACAGGGCTGATAGCCATTTAAACCGAAAAACAAGCGCTTTAACCCATCGGTTGATACGGCGGTCTCTCGTTTTGACACTTTATTTCATTACGCTACGATTATGCATTAACATACCATCTTACATCATGTCAATCATTATTTTACGAAACTGATATATTTAAACTTTTTTAACAATTACAACACTCTGCATCCGGTACTGAAAAGCGGCTAAATATCGGAGGGAGAATTCCCTCGCGGAATGCATTTTCACCCATTTATCCTTGACAGGACTTCCCGACAGTAGTAAATGATCATATCTTGCAAACATCTTGATTAAGGAGACGCAAAAACATGGCTTCGAACTCCAAAAAAACAAAAAGAATCCGTTCCCGAAAGGCAAAACCAAACAGGCGTAACCTGAAGGCGGACCAAAAGCGCATCCAAAGGAATGCCGAGATCCTCAAAGAATTGGCTTCAAAGGAAAAAGCATAGTCCCTTAGAAAACATCCCCTACAGTTTTTCTTTTAAAAAACCCGCACAAAAGGCGGGTTTTTTGTCTTTACTTGGGCCTGCTTTTGATTTATAGACACGATACGAAATGAATCATCATTCATTTTATTCCCCTCCGGGCCAAAATGCCGGATGCTGCATGTATAAATTCCCCGTTTATCCGCATCCGGAATCAAGCAACCTGAATCCGGTATCGCTTCTTTGGCCATAGCAATACTGGTAGCCCGGGACTGAAAAAGAGGCGTATCGAACAAGAAAGAAAGGAGTTATTATGAAAGAAATCGTTATTGTTTCCGCATGCAGAACGGCTATCGGAGCCTTTGGGGGAGCCCTGAGAGACCTGAACGCCCCGTTTATTGGAAGTATAACCATGAAGGAAGCGATCAACCGGGCCGGGATCAGTGCCGACATGATCGACGACGTCCGATTCGGCTGTTGTCTTGAACCGACGGATGCCATGAATGTAGCACGCGTTGCCGCACTGATGGCAGGCATACCGGATAATATCACGGCGGTTACCATCAACCGGGTATGTACCTCAGCCATGGAAGCGATAATATCGGGGATGGCCATGATACAGGTCGGTATGGCCGATATTATCCTGGCCGGAGGAGTAGAACACATGTCGGGTGTGGACTATACAGTACCAGGAGCACGCTGGGGATGCCGCCTTCAGGATAACGTATTTGTGGATGGCCTGATTCATGGCCTGCACTGTGGTTCTCATCTGATTCCACATCCTGAAGACGGCCCTGTAAAAGAAGGAATGCCTCTTGATCTCTTCAAGGGAAAACCTTATATCATGGGGCATACCGCCGAATTCGTAGCCCAGTTGCATAACATCAGCCGCAAAGAGATGGATGAAGTTGCCCTGCGCAGTCATAACTATACCGAGAGGGCAACACTGGAAGGTGATTTTACGGAAGAGATCGTACCTGTAGAAGTACCCCAGAAAAAGAAAAAGCCCCCCATTATTTTTGACAAGGATGAACACTTCAGGCCGGGCCTTACTATGGAGCAATTGTCCAAACTACCTCCGGCTTTTGTCCCGAAGACCGGTAAGGTCACGGCTGGCAACTCTTCGGGTATCAACGACGGCTCCAGCGCTATGGTCATTATGTCGTCTGAAAAGGCAAAGGAACTAGGCCTCCAGCCCATTGCGCGGATAAAGGCTACGGGCCGCGGCGCGTGCCACCCCTCGGTGATGGGGTTAAGCCCTGTCCCGGCGGTCAAGAACCTGCTCCAAAAAA
>CAZENC010000437.1:0-2778 GCA_964513115.1 uncultured Desulfobacteraceae bacterium
GTACCCGCCATGCTCTGTGTGAACAAGTTTGATCTCAATCCTGATGCGACAG
The DNA here is from genome assembly GCA_964513115.1 of uncultured Desulfobacteraceae bacterium. Lineage (GTDB taxonomy): Bacteria > Desulfobacterota > DSM-4660 > Desulfatiglandales > Desulfatiglandaceae > JAFDHL01. The sequence goes on from CAZENC010000437.1 coordinate 53, forward strand.
AGGACATTGAGGATTTTGCAAAACAAAAGAATGTAAAATCCTTGAGCCGCATTCCATTTGATCCCAGTTTCACCAAAGCCATGGTTCAGGGACAGACCATCTTTGAATACAACGCTGATTCGGAAGCAGCTCAGGCGGTCAAGAATACTTGGGAGGATCTGAAGCGGGAGCTTGATTTTTGAATGGCTCGATTAACAAAAAAGAAAGGAGGTGAGAGGCTAAGGCAGTTTTAGATGGTAACCGGAATCAACATGATGGCCAGTCTGTTCGTTAACTTCTAATACAAAGGGGGAGAAAAGCGACATGAAAGATATGAACAGAAGAGATTTCATGAAGACCGTGGTTATCGGAGGAGCCTCTTTGGGGCTCGGAAGCGCTGTTTTGCACAAACCATTAGAGGCCCTTGCGAGCGGCAAGTATGATATCGGCCAGTGCAAGAGTGTAAATGTGACCGCTGTTTCAGAGCTTGGTTGGTATGACGATAAATTGATACTTCAGCAGTTGAAGGCTCATGGGCTTCGAAATAGTCAATGGACCGGAGCCTGGGACCCACGAAATGCAGCCGGAAGCAGTTCATTGATAGATGTTGAGCTCCTGGATGGAAGCCATCACAAATTCCTTCTTGATACTGGTTGGCACAAGTGGTACATGGATCAGGCCTTCAAGAGAGAAGGGGTTGACAAGATGCTTAAAAATGGTGAGATTGAATTCCTTATCATAAGCCATGAGCATCTAGATCATTTCTTCGCCTTAGAGACGACCTTAAAATACAACCCTGAAATAAAGATGATTATCCCAAACACGTTCTATCCGGAAGGAATGCATTTTTTGAATGGTGCAACCTTTAATAAATGCCATGCCGAAAACAGAATTGCCCATCAAGGAGAGCTTGTTAAGTTGGAGCTTGGAGCAATAAATAAACTCTATCCCGGTGTGGCTGCGGTAAACTTTGATTGTAAGCCAATAGTCAGGGTAAGGGGAGAGGAATCCATATTTGTTAATGTCAAGGATAAGGGGATGGTACTTCTTACAGGTTGCTGTCATCAGAACACGATAACTTTTGCAAATTTTGCGAGAGACAAGATCGTGGGCGGGGACAAGATGTACGGCATCTATGGAGGTTTGCATATTGCCCCGTTCGGACCTATAAACAAAGATAGGGAATTTATCATTAAGGAAATGGCTAATTATAACTTTGAAAAGATTGCCTGTAATCATTGTACAGGTTTGGCTGCGGTTGAGAGGATGGTTGAACTTGACTATCCGGTCGTTAAGGGAACGGCCAAATACGGGTCCAGAAGTAAATTATTTGTTGGTAACGGAGATCAGGTTTTTTTTGGTTAGGCAATAAAAGGGGCGGGTGTGACACCCGCCCCGTCTTTTATCTTCCACTTTTTTCCTGCCTTTTAAGTATCACCGGTTAAAAATCTTGACAATTAAGCCAAAGATCGGTAATATAACTTACCACTTTTATAAAAACTTGGTAATATCATTTACCAGGTTTGCAGGAAATTGGTAATAACATTTACCGCTTTGCAAGGAAAATAGCTTGATCGAGATATTAAAAGAAATAATCCTTGATTTCCAAAGTGAAAGACCGTTTGCGGGGACAAAAAGGCATTTGCAGTATGAATTGGTAAAAGGGAAGGCTTTTGTATGTATTGGTGTAAGGCGCTGTGGCAAATCAACCCTGCTATACCAGATAATCGAGGATCTTGAAAGCCAAGGTGTCAAGCGAGAGAACATCCTGTATATAAACTTCTTTGATGACCGATTGACAGAGATTAAACATGGCAAACTTTTCTTGATCCTCGATGCCTATTATTCTCTTTTTCCTGAAAAAAAGGGCACAGAAGAAGTCTATTGCTTTTTTGATGAAATACAGGAAGCGCAAAACTGGGAGCCCTTTGTTGACAGGATTTTGCGTAATGAAACGTGCAGTGTTTTTATCTCCGGATCTTCTGCAAAAATGCTTTCAAAGGAAATTGCAACACAGATGCGAGGGCGATCTCTTGTATGGGAATTGTTCCCCTTTTCTTTCAAAGAATTCGCTGACTATAATGACACCGATTATGAAAAGCTCACTTCAAAGAACAGGCTTCTACTTAAAAAATGTTTTGAAGAGTATTTCCGGAAGGGAGGATTTCCCGAAGTACGAGACGTGTCTGAAAAGATCCGCATAATGACCCACCAAGAATATTACAAAACCATCCTGCACCGGGATATCATAGAACGGTTCAATGCAATACATCCCCAGGCCGTAATCCAGGCAGGTTATAGGTTAATATGTTCTGCTGGTTCTCTTTACTCAATCAATCGCCTTACCGAGTATCTGAAAACCCTGGGGCACAAGCTTAGCAAGGGCTTTGTCTCCTCATGTATTAACTGGTTTGAAGATGTCTATTTTCTTTTTTCTGTTAAGATCTTCAGCGCTTCCATTTCAAAACAAAATGCAAACCCCAAAAAAGTCTATTGTATTGACCATGCTTTGGTAACGTCTATTGCACCCGGTGTACTGGAAAATAGAGGTCATTTACTTGAAAACATGGTATTCAGTCACATCAGACAGCGTACGGAAGAACTGTATTACTACCGGACGACAAAGGCTCAGGAAGTCGATTTCGTGTGGCTGGACAACAAAAAAAACAGGCACCTTGTTCAAGCCTGTCTCTCGCTAACTGATCAGGCAACCAGGAAGCGGGAAGTTTCGTCACTTGTTCAGGCCA
>CAZENC010000438.1:0-2776 GCA_964513115.1 uncultured Desulfobacteraceae bacterium
TCCTGCTTTTTCATCAGCCATTTTTACCCTCCCTTTTAAGGTTCACGGTTGAAAGAAAAATGCCTCAAGCGAATCATATGGTTTTTTGGAAAGACAACCGTTCCGTTAAAATCGTAATACGATTAATCTTGGATCCGCTTTGCTTCCGAATTGAAATACTGGATAATCGGTATAACAGCATAGAGCTAAGGGCACAGCGGAAAGCGAAAAACTATGCGATCAGTGCATTTCATTCCATGTGCGATGCAAAAACTCAAAGGTTGAGAGGAACCCTTTATTTTTAATAAATTGTAGAATTTACGATGCATTCAATTAGCGCACGCCAAGCTCTCAAATTGTGAAAAAGGAAGGGCTTCCATTAGAAAAAGCAAAAACCGCAGAAAAGTGATAATAGAAAACAGCATCTTCATTCCTGGTCGCATAGCTGAAATTAAGGTTAGACAACCGGGCTGGAAATTAAACTAATTAAAATAAATCTTATCATTTATGAAACAAAGATAAAAACTTGTCAATTTTATTTTTCTTATGATATTCATAAATACAGTTTATGTTTTATTATGTCTTATAAAATTTATTTAGAGATTGGGTTAGAGTGTCTTTGCAGGTGCATAATCAACCTAAATCAGCTGAAGGGTTCATATCATACCGCCAAATGTCTCAGCCTTAAAGCAGCTATCCGCAAATTCTTCATCACCCAACCTGCCGTGACTGCTCAGATGAAGTCATTTTAAATCGGAATGTCCTAATTTTAAGATAGAAAATGAAAAATCATCCGGTAAAGGAAGCCTCTATACTAAACGTCTTGACCGCTTCCTCGGGGATGATCTATCTGCTATCTCATCGCTTTGGATTTTAAGCAGTTCACATTTAAAGAGCTTCTTTTGTATTCCCGAAAACGTCAAACTCTGGGAACCCCTCCCGCTTATGAGCGGGAGGGTTGCCCACAGCTCATTTATATTTCGGCTTCCGCAGCCCCAGGTCTTCGGCGATCGCCTGGTAACAATTAAAACTGGAGCTTCGTGCGATACCCGCGCCCCCGGGTACGCCTGAGGAACACATATAAAGACCCTTGATAAATGTCCGATAACCCCCGGGTAGTCCTCTGAAACGGCCGCTTTGAGATCCGCCTTGGTTACCCTCGCACCAGCCCCCTTCTCTCATATCCAGATGCGTATCCTGTATATCGATGGGCGTGGTGACACGTTCTCCGATGAAATTATCTTTGGTCATATTGGGGGCGTATTTCTGCCATTGTTCAAACATGGCATCGATAAACTCATCATGCAGTTGGCGCCACTCTTTCCTGGAGAAAAACCGGGCGGGAGCGGTAAAATCCTCGACAAGCACGGTGTGTTTTCCTTCCGGCACTCGCGTTGGATCCCAGATGCTGTCAGGCGCCGTCAAACAGAAAATCTTGGACGGCATGCCCAACAGAAAAATTTCATGCATATATTTATCTTCTATGAACGCCAGGTCCTTAGGCGCCCAATAGGTACGAGGCGTTGCATTGACATCCGGGTTGTCCTTTGCCGCTTTGTATTGGGGGAGTTCATGCACCGCTACGTTTCCCCAGAAAAGTTGCGCGCGATCAAAGAAATATGTGTCCACCTTACGCTTCATTTGGGTGGTCAGATGATCTTCTCCAATTAAGCGCAGAAAAAGCTGGGGACTGGCATTATCCGATACCACCATTTGCTTGGCCTCAATCTCGGTGCCATCCAATAACTTGATGCCTTTGGCCTTACCGTTTTCAATAATTACTTTGTCCACTTCAGAATTGATGAAGTATTCAACGCCCAGTTTCTTGCCTGCTGAAACCAGCGCGTCAGTGATTGCCTGTGTTGCACCTTTGGCAATGGATGCCGTCTCCCACCCAAGCGTCAGATGGAGGGTCGCAAAGATATACATAAGTCCCGGCACATCGTCGGGATAAAGTCCGCACGAGGTCAGAAACCCTCTCAGGGTCAAAATTTGGAGTTCCGGGCTCTCGAAAAAATAGTGCGCAATCTCCTTGCATGTCATAAATAGCATGGATGGGTCCAGCCCGCTTTTGGGATTGGTCATCAGTTCTTCTAAGGGATCAGGGACGCCCCAGGGGGTCGGCACGGAGAACTTGAACTTGCCAAATGCCGGTCGAATGATATCTCTGTATTTTTCAGTGAGATCAAGATATGTTTCTGCATCAGGCTTAGAAAACCGGGCGATCTCCTCATAAGTCTTTTTGACATTTTCTTCGCTAAACTTCGTCTCCCCTGTCTTTGGATTCACCACAGGAAAAGCAGCATAGCTCACATAGGCGGTTTCATCATCAAATATGATGGCCTCATTTGTATCAGGAAAGACATACTCCAACCCCTCATCACGAAGATTAAATTCTTTATAAGCAGGATGAGAATAAAATCGCGTAAAATGGGCGCAAAAGTTGCCTCGAAACCCAGGCGCCGGCGTGTCTTCATAGGATACGGCACCACCGCCAAGATGATCCAGCCGTTCGAAGACCCCTACTTTCATACCGGCCTTGGCGAGATAAGGGGCTATAATCGTCCCGTGATGTCCTCCACCAATAATCACCGCATCGTAAACTTTGTCTGCCATTTGCCTACCTCCTGTCTTTTTGTTAAAGTTGTTGAGGATCCCTCCTGATACTTTTTAAAACATCATCGGAGGGCCTTGAAAACGGCCGCCAATTTCTCGGCTTTTTCATCGGGTGTGGCACCATCCAAAAACTCACAATCCCTTCCCATATCCGGCGGCGACGAAAGCTCAACGATCCCCA
>CAZENC010000439.1:0-2767 GCA_964513115.1 uncultured Desulfobacteraceae bacterium
TCGGTCATGAAAAAGGGGCTTTTACAGGGGCGGACCGAATGAGGATTGGCCGGTTCGAAGAGGCGGACGGCGGGAGCCTCTTTTTGGACGAGATTGGTGAGCTTTCGCCTTCCGTTCAGATAAAGCTTCTCAGGTTTTTCCAGGAAAGGGAGTTTCAGCGCGTTGGAGGAAATCGGACAATTCATTCAGATGTTCGGATTATAAGCGCCACCAACCAAAATCTGGAGGCAAGGGTAAAAGAAGGTAGTTTCAGGGAAGATCTCTTTTATAGGTTGAATGTGGTGGCTATCGCCATCCCGCCTTTGAGAGAGAGGAAAGAAGATGCGGTTCCACTTATTGATCATTTCCTTGAACATTTTGCCGCTGAGAACGGAAAACAAATACAGGGCGTCAGCCCTGAGGCCAGGGATCTTCTTTTGAAATACGATTATCCCGGAAATGTAAGAGAACTGGAGAATATTATCGAGAGGGCCGTGGTGATTACTCGCAGATCGGTCATTTCGATCGATGATCTGCCCTTCTCCGCACAATTGCCCGGCGCTGATAGGAACGAGATATGGGATCAAGGAACCCTGAAGGACTCCTTGGCTGCCTTGGAAAGGCAAATGATCAGGAATGCTTTGGTAAAGGCTTCAAGCAACCAAACCAGGGCCGCTGATCTTTTAGGTATCAGTGAACGGATGCTCCGATATAAACTCAAAAAATATGGATTCAAATAGTTATTATGTTCGTTTCATCGCCGGATTTTTTTGTTTAGGCAAAATCAGCACGCACATATGTGATTATATTTGGAGGAAAATGGGATGGTCAGTCACATACATCATGTTCATATATTTGCCTCAGACATAGGCGAGAGCGTCAAATTTTATAAGGATTTTTTCGATGGCAAAATTGTTCTGGATGTGGAACTAGCAGGTGCAAGAAACGTATTTATGAAAATTGGGAATGGGAGACTGCATCTTTACGATCAATCCCCGAAAACCCCCGGGAGAGGGAGCATACATCATTTTGGGATTCAAACTGATGATATTGATAAAGTTGCAAATAATATGAAATCCAAAGGAATTTCTTTTAAAAAGGACATCGTGGATTTCGGATTCTGGAAATATATTATGGTACCTGCGCCGGATGACATACTTGTTGAACTTTTTCAAATAAACAGAGACAAGATCCCACAGGAACTTTTAGATTACTTTGATTAAAAAACAGGGACAGCCATTGCCTGAATATCAAAACCAATTTTTCAAACCGAAAGGTTTTATAATTTATTACAAATGAAGGAGTATAAAATGAAAACAAGAGAAATAAAAATGGAGGAATTGTCTGTTAAAGAATTTATAAAGCAACAAGTAGCAGAAATTTCTTCCACAGTTGGAGATGGATTAGCCATAAATGCCCTATCAGGAGGCGTTGATTCTTCTGTTGTTACCATGCTTGGGCACAAAGCCCTTGGTGACAGTCTCAGGACATATTTTGTCGACAGTGGATTGATGCGAGAGGGAGAGCCGGAACATATCGCCTCCCTGTTCAAAGATTTAGGTGTTCAAGTGGAAATAATAGATGCACAAAGGCAATTTTTAGATGCCCTTGCAGGGAAATTGGATCCGGAAGAAAAAAGAGAGGCCATTACTCAGACATTCTATGCAATTGTCTTTGCTCAACTCGCACAGAAAAGCGATGCAGGATATGTGTTTCAAGGTACCAATTATACCGATATAGAGGAAACTGTGGCAGGAATAAAGAGACAGCACAACATTATAGAACAGATTGGAATTGACCCTGAAAAGGAATATGGCTACAAAATCCTGGAACCGTTAATACAGCTTAGAAAACCTGCTATAAGGGCCATAGGTAAAGAGGTTGGTTTACCGGAAGAGATTTATAACCGGCCACCGTTTCCGGGCCCAGCTCTGGCAGCCAGGGTTATTGGAGAGGTCACGCCGGAAAGAGTGGAAATAGCAAAAAAAGCGACAAAGATTGTTGAAGAAGAATTGTGTGATTCAGGTGCATTCCAGTATCTTGCGATCCTGCATGAAGACAGAGTTACAGGCGTCAGGGATGGAAAAAGAGATTATGGTCTGCAAATAGAAGTGAGATGCTGGGATAGCGAAGACGCAAAGACGGGATCACCAACGAGGCTGTCCTTTGATGTTTTGGAAAAATTAGGTGAAAGGATAACAACAGAAGTTCCGGGTGTTGTGAGCACTACCTACAACATCACGAGGAAGCCTCCTTCTACAATAGAGGCTATTTAACCAATTTTCTGTTTGGAGGACTCAACCATGATAACCTCGTAAAAAGTCGCGTTGCGCCTTTTTAATCGGCGGGGAAGGGCTTCCCCTCCCCCGCCATTTGAAGTAAATTCAAATGGTCCCACCCTCATCCAAGGCCGGGACTTACCCGCCCTCGGCCTGTTGCCGGACTTTTTACGAGTTTGTCAACCCTGTCTGTTGGAAGATTGGTGGTCGTATCAGAGACTTTGGATTTCAGCCCTTTGGAGGCTCATAAATGAATGATAAAACAAAAACCAAAGAGCAGCTCATAGATGAATTAGAGGAGTTGCACAAAAAAATCACTGAACTGGAAGCGCTAGTTGAGATACGGCATACAAGGGTGGAGGAAAAACTCAAGGCTGCAAGGGAACACGCACAGAATATTATAGACAGCTCTAACGATATGATCATATCGGTGGACAATGATAGAAGGATTGTTGAGTTCAACCGTGCGGCTGAGGAAAACTTCGGTTACCGGAAAGAAGAGGTCCTGG
>CAZENC010000440.1:0-2750 GCA_964513115.1 uncultured Desulfobacteraceae bacterium
AGTTTTCCAGGTCTCTCTGGTAATTGCGCTTCACTTCGATCAAAAGATGATGTTCTACGGCCCTTTTCAAGACAGCGGTCAGTTCGTCTAATTCAAACGGCTTTTGAACGAAATCATAGGCACCCTTCTTTAACGCAGAAACGGCGTTATCTCTTGTGGCGAATCCCGTAATCACGACAAATATAATATCCTGGTTTATATCCTTTACTTCATTTATCAATTCCATCCCGTCAAGATTCGGCATTTTAAGATCGGTCAGGACGATCCCGTACTTTTCAGTGTCATTCTGAATCATCTCCAGGGCTACTGATCCGTCAGAAGCCACGTCTACCTCAAAATCAAAAATGGAAGATACGATTTCCGCTAATGAATCTCGTATCATTTCTTCATCTTCGACGACCAATATTTTTTTTGTTATATTATTTTCTGTCATTTTCAGAATATGGATTTCCTGGGCAATGTATGAAGTTTTCTGATAATAAGAACTTGTTTTTTCCGCACGAATTGTAGGCGAATAGGACTTGTGTGTCAATAAGAAGTACCGCCAACCTGTTCTCTCAAATCAGAAATAATCTCTTTAACCTCCTCCTCGCGGGATCTGGGGACACTGACATAACCCCACCCTTTTTGAGTCTGAAACAATCCATCAAAAGCCGTATCATAATATGATCTCATAAAATGGGGAATATGCCGTTCAATGAGTATGGACTCAACTAGAGTGGCTTCAATATCATTTTCCAGAGTAGCTACTTTTACGTAATCTTCCATTAGACCCCGTGAATTTCGGCACAAATTTGAACCAAAATTTTTTCTTTCCAAAAGCTATAGAATCACCAACTAAGTTGGAGATGATCCATAAAAGAAGAATATTTTACCAACTTGATTAACTAATACCTTTAACATATACTCGGGTCAATTGGTATAATTATTACCGCTTCAAGCCTCTAAGGAGTCTTCCCCATGGAATACCGTGATCTGGTAGTTAAAAGAGATGGATCCCTTGCGAAAGTGATCCTTAACCGTCCCGAAGTCTTAAATACCATGTCTGTAAGCATGCTCAAAGAACTGAAACAGGCGGCCGCAGAATTTAAGGATGATCCGGCTATCCGTGTGGTAATCCTGACAGGGGGTTCCAGCATGTTCAGCGCCGGACTGGACCTCAAGGACCCTGAGGTTAAAAAAATGTTATCCGGCAACATGGCCGAACGCCGTGAACTTGTCACCTTGGGTCCTCAAGCCTGCCAGGCCTGGGAAGACACAGGGCCGATCACAATTGCCGCTATCGAAGGATTTTGCGTCGGCGGTGGTGTATCTCTCGTGATCTCCTGTGATTTCCGCGTTATGGGTCAATCTGCATTTTTGCGCATCCCCGAAATATCCCTGGGGCTGAACTACAGCTGGGGTTCCATACCGAGGCTGATCCATCTTATCGGGCCCGCCAAGGCCAAGGAAATGATCTTATTGGCAGAACAGGTACCGGCCCAAAAATGTTTGACATGGGGCCTTGCAGAACAGGTGGTTCCGTCCGGCTCAAGCATTGAAACCGCTGAGGCCATGGCCGAAAAAATTCTCAAGAAACCGGCAATACCCGTTTCAATGACAAAACAGGCCGTAACCAGAATAACGGGTGCCCTTGACCGGACGAGTATCTATATGGACGCGGACCAGTTTATGCTTACCACCTATTCCGAAGATAATCAGGAGGGCGTCAAGGCCTTTCTGGACAAAAAACCGCCAAGGTTCAAGGGGAAATAAAAATTACAAACACTCATATTCCAACGGGCCTCCATATACCGTCATGGTTCCAGATCCTTGAAAAGGGTTCGCCCACCGGGAGGATTGCCTCTTCCAGTCCTTCGGGATCAATTTGAACCTTGCGGTTGATCATGGGATCCCACGGTTCAAGTATAAGGACTCCTCGGGAAAGGGGAACCAAGCGGGGAGACAGCGGTCCACCCCATGATCTGGTCTCAGCCTCCTTTTCCAGTTCCTCCACCTTTGAGTATCGTAGAAGTTCGTGCAGCGTGACCACGGTTGGGGGACTTAATGGGATCTCTCCCCTGGAATTACCGACAAGCCCCTTTTTAGGACTTATCCAGATCCCTTTAGTGGTCTCCCGTTTATCCGGTACGCATTCCTGCTCCGGAGGCATGAAGGCAATAAAAAACCGTGTATCGTAACGTTGAGGCATGAGTTTAGGCGTTATCCAGTGGGTCCAACGTGCAAGCCTGGAAAATGCCAGTATCCAACCCTCGGACCCCACCAGTTCCCGCAGCCAGCCTTTCGGGAGTTCTTTGGTCATGCGTCTGTTACAGACATTCTCTAAGTCCGCACGGGACTGTTCATTCCTGTAGGCAAAAAGTACTCCGGCCTCCTCAAATGTCTCTCGAATCCCTGCAACACTGTATGCAAGGGTCTCCTCAACTGCCATACTTCCCCCCAGCCGACCGGAGATATCATCTAAGTCCATGTCCACGTGGGCCTTCCATATTTCAGTTCCCTGGTCTTCAGGTTCCACCATCCCCCCTGGGAAAACGTAATTCCCGGGCATAAACCTGCTTTTATCGCTCCGCCTCAGTAGATAGATCTGGAGTTCTCCATCGTTCTGTCTCGTTAGAATGACAGTAGACGCAGGCCTCGGGATTTTTGAATTATCATTCATTTCTATCATGGGAAATCAGGCTATCACTGCTTCATAGTGAAGCTCCCCGCGCTTCCGCGCGGGGCATCTTCACATCTTCTGCGGAACC
>CAZENC010000441.1:0-2741 GCA_964513115.1 uncultured Desulfobacteraceae bacterium
TTTTACTCCGATTTCCATGGGTAAGAAGGTGGAAACTTGTTCACTCATAGCAACTCTTCTAATGGTGCATTAGTTTAAGTTTTGAATTATCTCCTGGCCCGGCATTCTTGAGCCTGTCAGGAGGTGGATAGGCACATTTTGAGGTGAGGGATCATGGGGTACGCCTTTTTAAAAATATTTAAGCAAATTTTGATTCAATGCACAGAAATATGTGCATAAAAATATCAAATGCACAAAAAACTGTGCATAAAAGCGCACAAATGCACAGAAAACTGTGCAGGGAAAACTGAAGGCTATGAAATGCACAAAAAAATGTGCACGAAAAAATGAAGAATATGCAATGCACAAAAAAATGTTCATTGATTTATTTGCTTAAGACTGTTTTAAAAGACCGGGAGATTTAGATTGGAAGGAATGAATTTAAAGGGGTGTACCGGAACAGGGTATTGCAGAGGAGTTTACCATGGATAATAATGGAATTGAGCGAGAGGTTGTGTCACCCGGTATTTTTTATGGTTATGTCGTCGTCTTTGCGGCCTTCGTGAGCATGATTGTATTGTGGGCAGTCTATTATTCATTCGGCGTCTTTTTCAAGCCGATACTCCATGAATTCGGGTGGACCAGCGCCATGACATCGGGCGCGTTCTCCCTGTCTTCCCTTGTAAGCGGCTTCCTTACCATTTTCATGGGATTCCTTACCGATAAGATCGGTCCCCGGAAAGTGATGTCGCTCTGCGGGTCCCTTTTAGGGCTGGGTTATATCCTCATGTCAAAAGTGGATTCGGCCTGGCAGATATACCTTTATTTCGGGGTTATCGTCGGTGCTGGCATGGGGGGGTCCTTTGTTCCTGTCATGACAACCGTAGCCAGGTGGTTTGAAGACAGGAGAGGCCTGATGACCGGCATTGTGACAGCCGGCATCGGGATAGGGGCTTTTGTGGGGCCGCCTGTTGCCAGTCGCCTTATTGGTGCCTATGGATGGCGTATATCCTTTTTGATACTGGGCATCACGGTTTTGGCCCTTATTGTTCTGTCGGCCCAGTTATTCAAACGTGATCCGGCAGAGACCGGTGACGTCCCATACGGAAGCGAAAAAGGTGGTCAAGGGGGATTTCAGGGGCAGGATGCAGGCCTCTCCATGGGTCAGGCCCTTCATACCTGGCAGGCATGGGTGCTTTTCAGTATGATTGTCTGTTTCGGATATAGTGTATTTGCCGTCATGGTCCATATCGCACCCCATGCCATGGAGCTTGGCATATCCGCCTCCAGGGCCGCCGGCATCCTGGCCGCAATCGGAGGCGTAAGCATTATCGGCAAAGTGGCGCTGGGCAGAGCGGGTGATACCATCGGGAGCCGAAGGGTCTTTATGATCGGCTTTATCATTATGTCTGCAGCCCTGTTCTGGCTGGGATCAGCCAAGCTGGCCTGGGGCCTCTATATCTTCGCCTGTTTCTTCGGTTTTGCCTATGGGGGCTGTGCCGCGTCAGAAGCGCCTATGGTAGCTGAACTCTTTGGATTGAGGTCTCACGGTTCGATCATGGGACTGGTTGGGGCCAGTTTTACATTCGGAGGGGCCGTCGGTCCTTTTCTTACAGGCTATATCTTTGATGTGACCGGTGCCTATTTGGTAGGGATCTATGTGTGTTTAGCCCTCTGCCTGGTCGGCTTTGTCTTGGCCACCCTTTTAAAGCCTGTAGGCCGTAAATTTGGGCGAGGCCATTGATTCTTCAAAGGGACCCTGAAGAGATTGTGTGGGAGATGAAAAAATCTTTCAGGATCACATTACCGTTAATTAATACCATGTCCTCAGGGCTTTGATTGTTTATTCCTTAACCGCAGCTCGCATTTTTGCAAGTCCCTGGTGTGCGGCATTTATAAATGGGTGCACCGTAGGCGCAGCGGTCAGGAGCGGATGAGTGGCGATTTGCATCATATCTACTTCCCGTACTGTCACCCCCTTTTGAATTGCAAGCGCGATCACGTTGATTAATTCCCCCACTGCTGCGCATCCATATACCTGACCACCCATTATTATCCCTGACCTGGGCGAAAAGCAGAGCTTTACCATGCATTCACATACATCCGGGAGCGTTATCGGGTGACGATCATAGGAGACAACAGATGACGATATGGCCCGGAACCCCTCTCTTTCTCCGACTCGACAGATCATTCCTGCACTGGCAAACGAAACTTCGCCGATCCTTGTAGAAAACGCAGAAATAGTTCCCTGAATCTGATTCAACACACGGATCCCGTAAAGGTTTGCACCTGCGTTTCTTGCCTCTGAAGTCGCAGTGGAGGCAAGCCAAACAGGAACCTCCCTCCTTGTGAAAAAGTCTCGTTTAAGCGCACAGTCACCTACTGCAAACACACCTTCGATATTGGTTTGCATATAATCATCGACCCAAATCGATCCCCTGTCCGTGATACGCAAGCCGGCTTCCTGGGCCAATTCGATGGAGGGCTTTGCACCAATACTGACCAATACAAAATCGGCGGGAAGCGTCTCCCCTCCTTCCAGGCTCACAGAGTCCACCTGATGATTGCCGTTGATGGAGGCGACGCGACTGTTTGTGTGGATCTTGACACCCTCTTCAACCAGCACCTCTTCCACCTTGTCACAAAGCTCATCATCAAACGCGGTGTATAACATCTTCGGCATAACCTCGACAAGATGAACCTTTATGCCTTCAATCTTGGATAATTCATCCGCGAACTCAGCGCCAATAAACCCACCACCG
>CAZENC010000442.1:0-2740 GCA_964513115.1 uncultured Desulfobacteraceae bacterium
GGATAGGAAGCCTTATCCATGGTCTGCCAGGAGGAATTGATCTTTTTCGGATCAATGGGGATAGCATCAAGTAGGTGGCGGGATGTCATGTCCTTAACCTGATTGAGGCCCCATTCAATAGGGATAGTCCCCCGGCCCGGTTTTCTTTTCCACTGGATGACCGGCACGGGATAGGATGTCTTTGTTCCCTTCTCCATAACAAAAATAGATGTCTTGTTCGCCGCCTGAAAGGGCTTGAGGTGCACCATATCTTCCATCCCTAGCATCTTTAACGGTATCTTTTCATCTGCAAGTTGAAAACCCCTGAAGCCCTCTCCTGCCCCCTTGGACTTGAACGCCTCAATGGTAATGACGAATCCTAATATTCCCCCTTCATCTAAGTAATGGTCCACACATGCATATGTAAAAAGCATGGAAAAGTCTTTCTCGCCCCCACCCAATCTGGTTTCATGGCCTGTGAGAGAAAAGAGGCCGTAGCTCTTCCAGAGCTCAAGGGTCCTTTTCCGGTAATGATCGGACAGATATCCCCATCGAATCCATGGCGGATTACCCAGGACATAGTCAAATTTTCCCATATAGACCGGGGCAAAAGCGTTCTTGATGTATCGAGCCCAGATACCGTTTTCCCCTTTCTTCTCAAGATCTGATATCTGCTCAAATACTTTGACCAAAAGATCATGATCCTTTTGGGGCATAGGCATCTCTTTTTCCAGTAAGGTTGAGAATTCCAAACGGTCATACTTTGCCCGAATTGCCAGATCAACCAATCCGGTAAAGCGATCAATCCTTTCCTTATCCTGCATGGACAACGGGAAAATATAGTCGGCCCTGGTGGTTTTAAACACCACTTGGTTCATCTTCCATCCGCCGCTTCTCACATAAGTGGTTGGCGTAAGAACAGAATCACATAGAAATACCGGGATAGAGATAGGCCTGACATAGGGAATAAAAGGTGCAAACGCGATAAGATAATTGGTCCTTGCCGCCAAAACGGCTAATGGATTCAGATCAAAGCCCACGATATTGTTTAAAATCTCCTGCCCTACCTTGCCCATTTCCACCCGCTTTTTGGTTACCATTTTGTCCTTGACCATCTGGATTGCCTGTATCAGAAAAGTGCCTGAGCCGCATGCAGGGTCGAGTAAACGGGTTGAAACATCTCCATCATAGCCGCTTTTTTGGATGAGGTGCTGGGCCAACCAATCAGGCGTATAATATTCGCCTAAATCATGCCTCAGTTTTTTTGGCACTATGAGTTCATATAGCTTTTTCAGCAGATCTATGGTCCATTCCGGCTCCAATATAGGTGTGGTCGGTTCAAATTCTGCCATGGAGCGGGCAATGTTGCGGAAGACATTTGCCAGGGCGGGAGACCAGGCATCAAGATACCATCGAAAAAAATCTGCCTCCAAAAAATTGGCGATTCCTCTTTCGTTAAAACCGAGTCCGCTTTCCAGATGGGACAGTCTTTCCTTCAGTTGTTCATCATCGAGGTTACCAAGGTCCTTCACAAACGAAATGACTGCTTGGTCCTTTTGCAGGGCCAGCAGTTCAATAGCGATAACTTTCATGAGAAAGGCATAATAGGTATGTATGGAAAAGAGGAGTTGTTTAAGCCTCACGCCCCCGGGCATGCCATAAAGGCCGGCGGTTTCGGCAGCCTCTTTTTCGGCCTTCTTCAATTCCTGACCATAAACAACGCCGAAAATCCGGTCCCATTCTTTGTAAAACGTTTTGGTCCTGGAACTTTTACTAAACCTTTGGGACCGCATTGCCGCAGAATAGATTTCTGAAACTGCCTGCCGTGCTAAGGGATTATCAGGGCCAAAAACCCGTGCCAGATCGTCCGCTGTAAGAGGACGCCTGGCTGCGGCCCTTACATAAATAAGCAGATTGGCCAGACTATCGTCTTTGATATCATAAGGGCCTAACCTGCAAAAACCCGCTGCCACCGGTCTCGTAGGGAACAACTTTTTCTGCGGTTCTTCAATAGGTATCGGTGTTGAGATAACGCGTTGGGTTCGGGAATAACGCACAAAAAGTATTTTATGACCGTCAATGGCCACACCCACGGCCTTTTCAAGAAATTGTATATCATTTGGCTTATGTGAGAGGGATTCATCAGTAAGGTATTTTTGTAGTTGCAGTTGAGCCTGCTTGACATCTCTCGGACTTTTTAATTTCCCAGGCCTTTTATATTCGATAATCAAATATCCATAGACAGCGTCCATTTGAGCCCTGAGGGCTGTTGTCTTTTCATACTGGGCAATATCAACGTCTACGCCAATATCTTCATAAGCCTTCTTGAAAATAGGCTCGAGAGCCATCTTAAGGTCTTCTTCTGTTTTGGCAGATTGAGCGGCCTTTTTGATCCTTTCGGCCATGACTTTTGTATTAATCTGCCAGTATTGTTTTTTATGGTTAGGCATGGGTTTCAATTGCCCGTAGAGTTGAGAAAAAGCAGATCCTTTAATCTAGCCAGAGTGTTCGGCCTTCAATATAACCAAGCGATCTTTAACCTGAGTGTAATGAATGACTCGGTCAGAATAATTACATTTAGCGCAAAACAAATCAATTTATTATTTTTTGCCAGGACACCAGCAGGATAAATTATTTGATATTGTAAAACAACTGTGCTATGGAAATTCCGATTAGCGCATGCAAATTTTTTCTTAAGCTTTTCAAGCTTTTAGAACGAGGACAAAACTTTCAGGAAAGGAGATTTAAGATGACTGCAAAA
>CAZENC010000443.1:0-2736 GCA_964513115.1 uncultured Desulfobacteraceae bacterium
GAAGGCTTTTCTGGCTTAAGGCCACCCAGATGGCCATTGACCTCGGGGGCCCAATTATGCTGAATATGATTATGGTCGGTGCCCTGTGTGCCCTGCCTGATTTCCCAATTGACATCAATGATATAAAAGATCTTATTAAAGATATTTTTGAAGAATCCAAGCTCGAATCCAACTACCGTGCCCTGGATATGGGCAAAGAAATGATTGCTACCTATGAAAATTGATCTGCATATTCATTCCCGGGACTGCTCAGATGGAAAAATGACCTTGCCCGAGATATTTAAAGAAGCAAATCACAGAGGCATACAAGTAATATCCATTACAGACCATGATTCCATTGAATGTCAGGAAACTGCAGCGACCCTGGCTGCTGAATATGACATGAATTACATATCAGGAGTAGAGCTCAATATATCATTTTCGCATCCTGGGTACAGGGACTCAAAGCCGGTTTCTCTTGATATGCTGGGGTACCGGTTTGACATAAATGACAAGGCACTCAGGAAAAAACTGCGGGAACTGAGGGCATACAGAAAGAAAAGGGCCGAACAGATCCTCGAAAAGATCAATCAGGAACTGGTAAAGGTGAATTTAGAGGTCTTTACTGGCAGAGATCTTGAGGCCATAGAAGAATCCGTTGACGGAGCCTTTGGACGACCCCATATTGCGGATTATATGGTAAAAAAAGGTCTTGTTTCAGATAAACAGAATGCATTTGACAAGTATTTAGTCAGATGTAATGTACCCAAAATGCCGGTCTCCCTTGAAGAAGCATCCAAATTGATCAGGGGGGCTGGCGGAAAACTGGTCCACGCCCATCCCAATGACCCGAACGGGACCTCCCTGGTGGCCCTTACTCGATCCATTGAAGAACAACTCCAAATCATCAGGGACGCCATGCTGCCTTACTTGGACGGGATTGAGTGCTGGCATTCGAGACATAGCCCTGAGGCTACTTCCGCGTTTCTCTCATTTGCAAGAGAAGAGGCATTGATTGTCACGGGTGGCTCTGACTGTCATCAGCAACCCATCATCATGGGAACGGTTGATGTACCAGTATTCGTTGCGGAACAATTTGGTTTTTGAACTCACCACACATTTCCAAGTATTTTCCACTGATCTAATAATCCAGGAGTGGATCATGCTCGAGAACAGTGAAGAATTCCCACCCTAAAAGACTGTGTCGTAAGGTCATTGCGAGGAACTCCACGCGACGAAGCAATCTCGTAAGGCCTCGTAATTAAAGGGATTGCCGCGCCCCTTTGATCGCTCGCAATGACCGGGACGGATTGTGACACAGTCTCTAAGGGTAAGGCTTTATTTCCAATTAAAAACATCCCGTAACCCTTCCATTTTTAATTGTTTTTTCTCAACCCAGGGATTCATATGAGGTGCAAAATTAAAAAAAGGTATGCCATATGTCAGATATCCGAAAGAGGGCGATTGAAGGACTGAAAATAAAAGACACCTTTACTGTTGTGCGGACATTCACCGAACAAGATATGGTGCAGTTCGCTGATATCACAAAAGACTACAACGCCGCACATTTCGACGATCGGTTCGCGGCGGTGAAAAACCTTCGCGGCCGAATCTGCCAAGGCCTGCTGGTTGCCAGCATGATCACACAGGTAGGCGGTCAGATCGGGTGGCTCGCCTCACGCTTTGATCTTCGCTTTATAAAACCGGTATATTTCGGAGACACCATTACGTGCCGTCTGACCTTAAATGAAATAGACGAAAAGGGTTGGGCCAAGGCGACAGCCGTATACCAAAACCAGGAAGGCATAACCGTGCTGGAGGCCTATCTGGAAGGGGTTTTGCCGGGTGATGCCGAACGGGAGGTGTTAAAGGTGATGGTCGATGAAGGGGATCCGACGAACAGGTTTGAATAAAGCCGCCTTTTACCTGACCCCATCAAGCTTTAGCAGGTCAATTTAGCTTATATATTGACAAGACAAAAAATACGACTTATTATCGTATTATTTGTATGGCAAAACAGGAGGCAGAAAATGAGAAGTAAACGGAAGGTCAGTTTAACCATAGATGAATCCCTTTATGCAGAAATCGAAAAGGCATCAAAGTCTTTTAACGTGGCAAAAAGTCAGCTTGCCCAGAAGGCGTTCAGGCTGTGGCTAAAAAAGGAGACCGAAGCTCTTATGGCAAAAGGTTATGAAGAAATGAGCGAAGAAGATAAGGCCTTTGCCGAACTTTCCTATCAAGTCCAAAGGGAGATACTGTAATGAGCGACTCTCCCAAGCGGGGCGAAGTCTGGCTGGTTAACTGGAATCCTGGCAGAGGAAGTGAACAGGCAGGCAAGCGGCCTGCACTAGTTATCCAGAATGATATTGGCAATGAGAAGGCACCAACAACTATTGTGGCCGCAATTTCAAGCTCACTGAGGCTTTATCCAATGAACGTCGAAATCAACCCTCCAGAGGGTGGACTGGACCTCCCTTCGATCATAAAAACGAGCCAGATACTTACCGTCTCAAAAGAACGGCTGGAAAAACGCCTCGGCCGGCTTAGCAAAGAAAGGATGGATGATGTTGACAAAGCCATCAAATTGAGTTTGGCATTATCATGAAAAAGAGGCACGGAAGTCGTTGACAAAACTCTTTCTGTACGATGGTGTCGTTAATAAATGACTATTATTAAACGCTGGCGTCGTTAAGTGGAATAAATTCTGTACAATTCTATACAAACTTAATCCATTATGGAAGGAAAATTCGGGAAAGA
>CAZENC010000444.1:0-2727 GCA_964513115.1 uncultured Desulfobacteraceae bacterium
TGTCGAGCCCCACCTCGGGCCCTTTCCCCCCTATGTTCGATGTGGTGAAAAAGATCGCTTCATAGTCCTTGAAGTCCTGCTCCTCCATCATTCGACCCACAAGGACCGATCCGACCATACCTCTCCACCCGACAAATCCGATCCTTAACATCATACCCTCCATGGAGTTCAACGGATAAACCAGCAAAATTATTTAATATAATTCCGAAAATCATCAGCTTCAACAAAAAAAGAAAATATTCGGTATTTATTCGCTCTATAAGGAATTTATCATCCTAGAGAACCATATAACTCCATTATCCTTGCCAGCACCTTGGATACAGATTCATGAATAACCAGATCTGCAGAAGAGTCGAGGGGGGTTTTGTCTCGGTTGATGATAATCAGTCTCGCTCCGTTGTGAACCGCCTGCATTGGTACTGAGGCCGCTGGATAGACAACCAGAGAAGATCCTAAAACAAGGCAGAGATCACAGTCACGTGCATCCATGGTTGCTTGTGCCATCTCATCTTGGGGCATTGCCTGTCCAAAGGAGATGGTATCAGGTTTGAGTATACCCGAGCAGTCGTCACAATACGGCACTTTCACCCCGGTTTTCAAACGATCTTCTATTTCGTCCCTGTCATATTTTCTGCCACAACTCAGGCATGAAACCGAGAAGGCTGTGCCGTGGATTTCAATGATCTTTTCAGGTGAATTCCCGGCCTTATGATGGAGGTGATCGATATTCTGTGTGACAACAGCCAGGAGTTTTCCAATGTCCTCAAGCGACTTAACAGCGAAGTGGGCAGGGTTCGGAATGGCATCCTTCATGGTTCCATAGAACTCGGTGCTCATTTTCCAGTATTTTTCCCTCGAATTCTCGTCGGATATTATTTTTTGAAAGTAAAAATCCGAAGGGTCATATTTATCCCATACCCCGCCGGGACTCCTGAAATCAGGAATACCCGACTCAGTGCTCAAACCTGCACCCGTAAACACCAGTATCTTTCGTGCTTCCCGAATCATTGCCGCGGCCCTTTTGGCCAGATCATCCATAATGTTTATCCTTATAGAGGTTTTTTCTGCAAATCCCTATTTGTCTTTAACTTAAATGAAAACACAGGTCAATACCACCACATTTATCAAGAAAAAGCAGGTTGACACGGGTGTAGTAACTCCGTGGGCATGTGCTCGCGTTCAGGCTCGAAACAGTATAAGCGGGTTCACTGAAGACCGATGTACTTAACAAGGGCCGGGTTTATCTTGACATTCCGGCTTTTTTTTTGATATGATTCTAATAACTTAAATATTTTTAGTTGTTGTATGAGGTATTTCTGGGGGGTAAAAATATGTTCCCAGATGGAACGAAATAACCCAGTATTTGACACAAAGATAATTATTTCAAGGGAGAGTGCTATCATGAAAGGAATACTGTCAGGCTTTTTGGTTTGCCTCTTCATCATATGGATAGGAATTGGAATTTCGTCTTCCGGGGAACTGTATAGATGGGTTGATGAAAACGGAGTAGTACATTTCAGTGATTCCCTGGATGATGAAGCTATTTCACGACAGAAGGTTATAGAGCCGAGGGTGATTCAGAATCCCGACAAAGAACAGGAAGAGTTCGAAAAAGAGAAGCAAGATGTTGAAGCACGAAACGCCCAGGCAAAAAAGGAAAACGCCAGGATATTGAGTGAGTATGAAAAAGAGGGCAAAAAGACCGAAGGAAAAAAAGTTATTGCTAGTAAAGGTACGGTAATATCTCGGGAAGAGTATGAACAGACCTTGCAGCAAACTTTGGAGCGCAATGCCAAGATAAGAGAAAAAAATGCTCAGATTTTGAAAGAAAATGAACGGTTACAGAAAGAATATGAAAAAAAACTCAAGGAAATTGAATCGCGTAATGCTGAGATTGATTCTCGAAATGAACAAATAAGAAAAGAAAACGAGCTGGCACAGAAGGATTACGAGAAAAAGCTTAAAGAGTTCGAAGAACAAAAGGCCCAAACCGGAGATAGTACGGGACAAACTCAGAAAAAATAGGACACACCCACAGCCCATCTGACATATCCTATATGAAGGGAATCCTTATAAAGTGGTTGATACTGACTGCGGCCATTATGATGGCATCTTACCTTATTGAAGGAATACGGGTAAGCGGATTTTTTAGCGCATTTTTCACAGCAGCAATTCTGGGCATTCTGAATGTCTTTTTTCGTCCGGTTTTACTCATCCTGACCCTGCCTATCAATATACTGTCCCTTGGACTTTTCACGTTCGTGATAAATGCACTCCTTCTGAAGATGGCTTCCGGCGTTATATCCGGGTTTGAGGTTTATGGCTTCTGGTCGGCAATATTCGGTTCCCTGGTCATCAGCCTTGTAAACTGGGTTTTGAGTTCCTTTATCATTGCACAAGGGAGGATTGAACGCGTAGACTATATTGATATGAAAAAGAGAGATGGTGACAGATGGGAATGAAGCCGTAATAATTTGGGATAACAAGATAAGGGATTTCGATCAATATGTTATTTTTGTTTATAATTCCAAATGTCATCAAAAAGAAAGGAGGTCAATCATGTCTCATCTCTTGAAAGCCCTTGTCTCTTTATCTGTTATTGCTTTTTTTATTGCAGTCTTTGGTTCGGTATTTAATTTTGACTTTTTGGGTGTAGATCCTGAAGGGTATTCGCGTGCGTGTAATAATATCATCCTAATCGCCATTGCATTGGCTGTTTGTTTTAAA
>CAZENC010000445.1:0-2721 GCA_964513115.1 uncultured Desulfobacteraceae bacterium
CCGCTGTTGGCCCGGTAATAGATCTGTCTTCCGTTTTTCTCAGATTTCAGGATCTCGGTTTTTGTAAGCTGGTTCAGCTCCTCCCGCACGGCATTCGTTGAGACATTGAACTCCTTGGCCAGTTCCCTCAGATAGGACCGGGCTTCCGTGTTGAAGAACAGTCTCACCAGGAGCTTCACTCGGGTCTTTGATGCGATGATGCCTGCGAATAGATTATTCAATTAAGACCTCTTTACGAGTAGTTAATCTACGCATAACATAATTAGAGATTTTGTCAATCATTTTTTTTAGTATTTTTTTAGGTGGGTTAGACGGGAAGGTTTTAGGGTATATAACTAGTTATAAAAATTATGTTTTTTTAATATGACCAGTATATGATCTTTGTTGAAACTGTACAAGGGGCCTATTTGAGGAGCTCAAGCCCCCATTTTTTGACGGCAGCCATGCCCCCTTGAAGATTGTAAGTACCCTTGATGCCTTTCTGGTCAAGGGTTATTTGAGCCTCATAAGAACGGACCCCGGTGTTGCAGATCAGTACAAGCCTCTTGTTCTTAGGCACCTCTGCTAATCGTGTCCTTAGCTCGCCCTGCGGGATGCTCTTCCAGCTCTCTGGATATCTTTCAACAAAGGGTTGTGCATTTCCCCATTCCCGGCAATCTAAAAAAAGCGTGTCGCCTCTGTCTCTTTTTTCCCACCAATCAGCGAATTTGTCTGCCTCGACAACCCTGTTTTTTCCTGCCAGTATATTTTCGGCAGTACTTCCAAGGGCATTCAATATATCCATGGCAGATGAAAACGGTGGTGAATATGGGAGTTCCAGATTGGTGATGTCTTCAACAGTGATTCTGTGTTTGAGCATGGGTGCCACGGCATTTATCCGTCCTACCATTCCGTCGTCAGAATTACCCAGACCTTGAATACCCAGGACCCTTCCCGTGCCCTTTTCCGCAACTAATTCGAGATACATGAGATCCTTCTCCGGATAAAAATGGGCGTGGTCAAACTGGACTACAAAGGCACTTACTGCATCAAAGCCATTTTTCCTTGCTGTTTCAATATTAAGTCCTGCACTGGCAGCGGAAAGATTGAAGAGTTTTATGACAAAGCTTCCCACGGCCCCATCAAATTTCGCATTTCCGCCAGCCAGGTTCGTGCCGATAACTCTTCCCTGTCTATTGGCAAGGGAGCCTAAAGGGTAATATCCTGGTTTTTCAATGATTAAATTCATTATTTCAACGCAGTCACCCCCGGCATATATATCGGGATCTGAAGTTTGCAATCTGTTATTCACCACTATGGCCCCGCTGGAGGAGATCTCAAGGTCTGCTTCCCTGGCAAGATCCGAATTGGGCCTAACACCTGTAGCAATGATCACAAGATCCGCAATCATAGTGCTCTTATCGGTGATGACCCTTTGGATGCGGGTTTCTCCCTCGAATCGTTCAACCTTTTGCCCGAGGCAAAAGGAGACGTTATTATCTTCCATGTGATGTTGGCACATGTGGGCCATGTTAGGGCTGATAATCCCCGGGAGGATTTGATCCATAATCTCAACAACAGTGGTTTCAATACCCCAGAGATCAGCCAGGGATTCGGCAATTTCGAGACCAATGGCGCCTGCGCCTATGATGACCGCCTTTTCAACTTTTCCTTCGGCAATCTCCTTTTTGATTGCAATGGCCTTGTTAAGATTTGACACAGAAAAAATGCCCTCCAAGTTCGATCCAGGTATAGTAAGTCTATTGGGCCTGCTTCCTGTTGCCAAAACCAGCTTGTCATAACCCAATTCCTGTTTACTATTATCTTTGATGTTCTCTGTCAGTACGGATTGTTTCTTCCGGTCAATGGAAAGGGCTCGAGTTCTTGTCATTACGTCAATGTCTTTTGTGTCCAGGAAGAATTTTTTATTGCGAAGTAGATTGAAACTGGTGGATTGGAGCTGGTCCGGATCGCTCACGTCACCGGATATGAAATAGGGGATCCCGCATCCACCGTAAGATATGAGATCATCCTCGTCGATCATGATCACTTTGGAATCGGGTTCAAGTCTTTTAAAACGGCAGGCCGCCTTTGGGCCGAGGGCGACGGCCCCGATAATGACAATATTCTGTGGCATAGGTAAACTCCTTTTTATCTTTCTCTCAAAATTTTGCCTCATATTTTAACCATTTCAGCACAAGGCAGTTTTGGGTAGTTTTATGCGTTACGTATTAAAAAATGTTATAGCATTACCGGCATCATAAGCCAGTTGCCACCTACTTATAAGCCAGAAGTGCCGAGACTTTCAACATTTTTGTCTTCCATGCATGGATCTTCCATGTTATCCTTAAATCTGTGGAACAAGAGCGAAAGCGCATATGTTTTTGCGAGTAAAAAGCGGGTCTTAGCGTTACCCGCCTATCGTATTTTTGCCCATGGGGCGTAATGTCTGAGTTTTTTGCCAGTCTTGCAAATAGATTGATAATCCGTACAAAAAAATTTTAGGGAAAGGAAATGAAGTTATGGATGATAACGTGGTTGCTTCCATTTTCAAAAGGGTAGAGGAGGAGGCATATGCCCGTAAATTGGGAATGCGATTGGTAGAATTGGAGCGCGGCCGTGCTGTCGTGGAAATGAACGCGCGGGAAGATGCAACGAATATTTTAGGAATGATACATGGAGGTGCGATCTTTTCCCTCATTGACGAGGCTTTTCAGGCATCCTGTAACTCCCATGGAAGGA
>CAZENC010000446.1:0-2718 GCA_964513115.1 uncultured Desulfobacteraceae bacterium
CACACATGAACGTTCGTACTTGATCTGCCATCTTGTAGTTCCCGCCTTCAACATTTATGGCCTTGCCGTTAATCAGAGCATCTGCAACCACTTTTCTGGCCCGCTGAATAATCCGTCCAAAAGTGGCTCTTGAAATATGCATGTGTTGTCCTGCTTCTTCATGGGACATACCATGAAAATCGGCAAGCCTTATGGCTTCACGTTCATCAACCGTAAGCCGCACTTCGGAAAGGTCTCGCATGGGAATTCCTCTTGGCTTGAAGTAGCTGATGTCAGGGTTAAAAGCCACCATGCGATGCTTTTTTGGTCTTACCATAACAATCCTTTATGAGTATATACTCAAAAAGTAAAAATTAAGTATTCCGATCCATATTGTCAAGGATTTTATTAGGTTTAATTTCAACGATAATTCCCGGTTTGACGATATGTTTGACAAAATTTACTAAAATGTTATTTTAGAGAAAGTAAAGGACATCAAAATCCTGAAAACCGTTCGCAAGACATTTACGGATATTCAGCTAATGGCCGACGCAAATGGCGATTACTCTCACCATGATTCACATATTCTTAAACGGCTCGATGAATTTCATCTCATGATGATCGAGCAGCCATTGTGTTACGATGACATATATCATCATTCATTGCTTCAGCAGCAAATCAACACGCCGATCTGCCTTGATGAATCCATAAGGAATCTTAATGACGCAAAAACCGCCGTAGCGCTTGGGAGCTGTAGAATCATCAACATAAAACAGGGACGAGTGGGCGGGATGATAAAATCCAAAAAGATTCAGGAGTTCTGTTTAAACAACAGCATCAACGTATGGTCAGGAGGTATGCTTGAAACCGGAATCGGTGTTGAGGTTGTTCCCAAAAAACTGGACCGTTTTAAGGTCTTTTATCAAAGAATTGTATAATATGATGGGTGGAATTTTTTGTGAGCTATTTTAACGCTACAATCATATCGGCCGCCTTTTGGGTCGATTCCTCGATGTTTTGTATCAGATTCGATATGAGCTTTTTCATTTTCACCGGTTGGGACTCCCACTCCTGTGCCAGCCGTACGGAATCAAGTACCCCTAATACAACCGGTCCATCTGCGACTGCCCAAGCGGTTCGTTTACTATTACTCTGTTTTAACATTGCCATTTCTCCGACAAAATATCCTTCGGACAATGTAGCAATGGTCAGCAAGCCTCCGGAAGTCTGCTTTTTTATTTTGACCCGGCCTTCTAAAATAACGTAAACCCAGTCACCAACGCTGCCTTCTTTAGTGATAACAGCCTTGTCCGAGTAACTTTCCTCGCTGACAATATACCCGAGCACCTGTGAATTGACAGCCATGTATGAACCTCCGTTACGGCATTAAAAAGAAACCCAACCTTTTTCGGTCATCCGGGTCCATATGGGTAAAGACCATTCCCAGGGAAATCGTATCGCCTGTTCTCCCTTTTTGGAGCCGACTAATTTTAGCGGTCATATTCACTTTTTGATCTAACGTAAAATATGTGCTTATAAAAAGTTCATCACCGGAGGTCAGGGTGTAATTGAGTAAGCCAGAGGTCTTGACAGTCATCTGCAAGCCCCCCTTGCTGATATCCCTGATTTGGCCCAGAAATTTAAGATTCTTGGGGCTGTCTACCGGTCGAAAAACGCATTCCAGCTTGACCATTTTCCGGAAAAACTTGCGCTCCTCTGTCCACTGGTCGGACAGCTCCCGAGTTTGGCTGCCCATTGACTGTCCTTGTTTTGAGCTTAATTCAACGACTATTTTGTTCATCCGCACAATAAGCTTTAACGCTTGGCCCGCGATGAGCCTAAGAACGTCAGGCATCTTTTGATAAGCATCCAAAAGCATAGCAGGATGCCACGCTTCCAGACAACAGTCTTCAAGTGCCCTGACCGATGCGGAACGCGTGCTGGTGTTACCGGCAATAAATGCCATTTCACCGACAATCATGCCGGGGCCGAGGACAGCAACGCTGGTTTCCGTACCGTCGGATTGGACAAAGATTCCGACTTTACCGCTTATAATCTCATATATTGAGATTCCGTAGTCGCCCTCTTTGATGATTAAGTCGCCCTTGGAATAATTAAGTGTAACGACCGGAGGAATTTTCCCTTTGGTTTTTGTCATGGTCTTTTCGCACAATCTCTGCGTTGCGGTCCATTCCTCTTCACTGCAACGTACTATAAATATTCCTCATTCCTCGGAATTTGCGCGCCTTTTTATCCCGCCTATGTTTGGCGGGGGAATTCGGAGCTTTTCACTTTGCCATCAAAATCTGAATTTTTACGAGACCGTCAAATTCTAACTCACATATTTAAAAAATATATATAAAAACACTTTTTTTATTGATACGCAATCATTTTTACAATTATATGCTACAGAACAATCGGTTTTATCTTCGACAAGCCGATCAGGCGCAATATATCTAAGACTTAATACAACTTATTTAAATTACTATATATTATTGATACCTTTTTCTTAATAAAATAGGAATCCGGAGGATTAATATCTGTTGATAAATTCCTTGACATTTCATATAGAAATAAATAGATGTTGAAAAAACCTTAAATTGTTTATGCTTAGGAGTAAACCATGATCGAAGTTCGCTTACACGGTCGAGGCGGTCAGGGGGGAGTTACATCAGCCGAACTTTTGGCTCTGGCTGCCATTAATGAAGGGAAATATGCCCAGGCCTTTCCCACTTTTGG
>CAZENC010000447.1:0-2704 GCA_964513115.1 uncultured Desulfobacteraceae bacterium
TACCACAAATAAGGATATTGAACCCCATGGCAAGCCCAGGGGTTCAATATTAATCCTAATAACCCCACCGCAAGCGGACGGGTTTATGGATTTCACTCTTTAGTGGTGAAATCCCTACCCTTAGGGTGGAGTGTCTTTACCAAAATAAAGAATAGGAACGATAAAGAAAAGGAGGTCATTATGGCCGTAATCTACGAAAAGGACGGTAAAATTGTAACGATGACGCTCAAGCTCACTAGTACTCCAAATCGCTTAGACGCTGAATCCTACCAGGCGTTAGGTTCTGCCCTGATGGATTTTCGAGACGATCCAGAGGCCCGGGTTGCTATCATCACAGGCACAGGCGAGTTTTTCTCAACCGGTGCCGACCATTACACGATGCTGGAGCCGTGGGCAGCAGGGTCATACCGGGAACCTCCCATGATTACGAGAGGCCTCGATATTTGGAAGCCACTTATCGCTGCCGTCAACGGTCCTGCCAGGGGAGGCGGTCTTGAGATTGCACTGGCCTGTGATATCCGGATTGCTTCCGAGAACGCATACATGCAATTTCCCGAGGTGGGGAGCGGCCTGATGCCGGGTCTGGGCGGGACCCAAAGGTTGCCCCGTATCATTTCTCCGGGCAAGGCGGCGGAGATGATTTTGTTAGGCACCCCTGTGAGCGCTGAGGAAGCTTACCGGATCGGGCTGGTCAACAAGGTTGTTCCCTTAGCTCAGCTTTTGCCAACGGCCAAGGCGTGGGCAGCCAAGATCTGTGAAAACCGGTTCCTTGCCGTTCGGAGGGCCAAAGAGTCCATGGTTCGGGGCAGGAACATGGCCCTGGAAGACGGATTAAGGCTGGAACTAGCCTTCTTTGAGGAGTTGCTTCAAGGTGAGGATTATCAGGAACAACTTAGAGCACTAACCCAGGAAAGAAAGTCTGAATAAAAGTGCCGATAAATAACATTCCCATATTTCCTGATATACTTTGTCGACTTAAGGAGGTTTTGAAATGCAACCTGAAATACCCTATTCCAAGCTAAAGACCTTTTATTACGTAGCAGTCAATAAAAGCTTTAGGAAAGCCTCACTTAGCCTGTATGTCACTGAAGGAGCCGTCAGTCATCAGATTAAGGACCTTGAGTCTCGGTTGGAAAAAAAACTTTTTGAAAGATCGAACAAGAGAACTGTATTGACCCCTGAAGGAGAGGATTTGTTTTCTCTTATCGCCCCTATTATTGAAAGGCTGGAAAATGTTGTGGATGAGTTTCAGGAAAAATCGGGAGTATTAAGAGGAAAAATCAGGCTTGCATCCTTCGAAGCCATGTTACTGTATGTTTTCCCGGCGTATCTTGGTCAATTTCGTAAAGCCTTTCCCGAATGTGAGATCCTCCTTTTCAGTGTGGCAGGAAAACAGCTCCGTTCAATGGTTTTATCAGGAGAAGTAGATTTGGGAGTCGGATCGGTCGAAAACCTTCCCGACGGGATTGTGGGCAGGGAACTGTGGCAATTTGACCGGTATATTATTACCCCTTTGGGCCACCCCCTTTCAAAGAAAAAACAGATGACCGTTCATGATGTCGCCAAGTATCCCATAATTATGCCGGACAAGGCAGGCACATCAGGTCAAAGCCTGGACAGGAAATTGAGATCCAGTAATCCGAATCTAAAAGTGACCGTGGAGGCAGGCAATTGGGATGTTGTTATGAAATACGTTGAACTGGGATTCGGCGTCTCCACTCTCCCTGCCATATGTGAACATGCCAAAGACAATGACCGGATTTGTTTAAGGCCTGCATCAGATATCCTGGGGTATTCCAGGTATGGAATACTCCTGAAAAAGGGGAAGTATATTACCCCCGCAGCAAGAGCATTAATAAGGTTTTTCTCAAAAGATTTTGACTTTGACTCTTTTGAGTAGGAGAATCAAAAATATTCCCGCCCCAAGAATTGCATACACACTCTTAATGAGTAAGGAAAACTTCTGTCCTCACGCAATCCAACCCATTTCCCTGGCGAGTTTCGTGGCTAAAGCTATTGCAGTCGGGGTTCTGAACCAATCTTTCAGTCCATCCTGCCGGCTTTTCTTGGCCTCTTCTAATTGGTTGCCGGTCAGGTAGCCCATACCGAACAAGGCTTTGTAGCGCTTCAGGCTTTCAAGGCCATAACGGTCCAGACGGTCAGACTCCACCACGAGGGTAGCCGAGGGGTCATTCATGGCGAAAATGGTATCCATGTCATCGTGGGCCGCGATGATGGTGACAATGCTATTGCGAATTGACGGGTTGTATTCCAGCTGACTCAGAATTTCAACAGCCAGTTCGGCCCCGTACTCCATGTGAAGTCTGACACTGGCAGCCCCTCCCTTATTGGCCGGTGAGGCTTGTTTGAAATCAGAAAAATCGACCCTGGACCAGCCGATGTCATGGAGATAAAGCGCGGGGATGACTATTTCCGGATCCCCTTCTTCATATTCCAATAGATATTTACCGTAATCGACCGATCGAAGCGTATGTTCCCAATCCCCACCCCGTGCATGGACTAAGATCTTCCGAACAGCTTCCTTCAGTCGGTCTTCAATGTGGTAATTCATTATATCTCAGATCTAGGATTTTCTGGTGTCCTCCAGATATAAGTCAGGTTTCGCAACAGGCCTTCGCCCTAAAATCCCCCCGACAATACCGGCATTTCAATTTCGGGGAGCATTTTCCTGCAACATCTAAGA
>CAZENC010000448.1:0-2698 GCA_964513115.1 uncultured Desulfobacteraceae bacterium
ATGGCGCAGCCTTTGAAATAAAGGGGGCTGATTGATTAGACTGAGATATTTTCCAATACATAGATGATAGACAAAGGATTTGAAAAAAGAAAGGAGAAATATCCATGAAAAAGAGAGAAAAAAATACCCTTATCAGTTTGCCGGTATAAACACCGTAAATCCACGTCCCCTCCTGGATAATGTCTGCCAGGTGGATACCGATGTGGAAGATCATTTTCCGGTTTTCAGCTAATGCAGCGTTCCGGATCTTAAGCTCCTCCTAGCGTAAGTTTATCATAAAATAATATTTTTTAAAGAGAACTGAAGCCGTAACCCATTGTTTTTTCAGGGGTTACGGCTTTTTTATCCGCAAATTTGGTGTATACACTGATAAAAAATTATTTAAGGCTTGACAAAGTCAATAATAATATGCTATGTTACCATTATTGATAATATGTATACACTGAGCAAGGCAGGTTAATGGCTACTATTCAATCAAAGAAATCCAGAGGCCATAAATATTGGTACATAGTTGAATCAAGACGAGTTAATGGCAAGCCAAGGCCCATTGTTTTAGAATATCTTGGCAGACCTGATGATTTGTTGAAACGGCTGCAAGGGCTTAGCAAAGGGTTGCGCCTTAAATCATACTCCCATGGCGCAATTGCGGCATTGCTAAATGTCGCTCACGAATTGGATATCTCTTCTTTAATCAATCAATATGCAAAATCACCAAGACCGTATATGGCAGAGAAACCAATAAGAAATAACCTTACAGTTGGAATGACTATGCTGTTGGGCGCAATTGGTAGGGTGTGCATGCCGACCAGCAAAAGGGGATGGTCTGATTGGGCAAAAACAACCACCCTTTCATACCTGCTTAGATGCAGCTTAAGCAAAATAGACAGTCAACACTTTTGGGATTTGATGGATGCTCTTCCCGTAGAGGCAATCCCTAAGATTGAGAGAGAATTATTAAAAAGGATTATCAAGATATACGGCGTGGAAAGTGATAGTCTTTTCTTTGATACCACCAATTTCTTTACCTATATTGACACAACGAATTTGCGGTGCACCATTGCGCAACGGGGGAAAAATAAGCAAAAGCGATATGATCTAAGGCAGGTTGGGCTGGCCATGGTAGTCACACGTGAAGACATGATACCCCTGTTTCATCTTGTCTATCAGGGCAATATGAATGACACAAAGGTTTTTAGCACAGTTATCAGAGAGATTAAAAATAGGCTGATTGAGTTAGAATTGGAGGTTGAAAAACACACACTCATTTTTGATCGTGGAAACAATTCCAAGAAGAACATGGCCATTGTCAGAGACTTGCATTTGCACTATGTTGGCGCACTTACCCCTTATAATCACAAAAAACTAATCGATGAAGCAATTGATAAATTTGAGCAACTTGATGTAGATGGCAACATTATCCAGGTGTTCAGGGATAAACGAGCAGTTTGGCAAGAAGAAAGAACCGTGGTTGTTTTCATCTCTGAGAAGTTGAAGGCCGGGCAAATAAGGGGAATTTATCAGTGCCTGGAAAAAATGGAACAACAGCTAAGACAATTGCAGGAATCACTCTTAAAGCCAAGGGCAAAGAAACGCAACAAAGAGGAACTGGAAAATAAGATAACCAATTTAGTCAAGGGGCAATTTTTAGATAACATTATTGACTGGTCTCTCACTGAATTATCAGAAGGTAAGTTCCGATTGAGGTTTTCAATCAATAGAGAAAAGCTCAGTGAAATAGAGGATAAACTCGGATTTAGAATTATTATGACTGACCGCCATCATTGGAGCACTGTAGGCATTATTAAAGCCTACTATGGTCAATCCTTCATAGAACATACCTTCAAGAACCTGAAGAATCCATATCATCTTGCACTGAAGCCGCAATTTCATTGGACAGATCAGAAAATAATTGTTCATTATTTCGGTTGTGTGCTTGGCTATCAATTATCCGCAATCGTGTGGAGACAGGCTAAGTTAGAAGCACCATTTAGGGGAGCTCTGGACACACTCTTAGATAGGTTAAACAATATACGTCTTGGCACTATATTGGAGGAATCAAAAACAAGGGGAAGGGTTAAGGCCACCTATAAGCTGGAGGAAATATCTGACGAGGAAGATGCAATTATGGAGGCGTTAGCTATTAAGGACTTCCATAATAGACGTCCAAAATTGAAAGGCGTTGGTGTATACACATCAGAAGCTGGTAAGAGATGAGAATTAAAGGAAATATGTGGAATTATGCTCTAAGTCGTGATAAACTTACGCTAGCTGGCTCCTGCAGAGCAAGCTGAAGATACAGTCGCGAGTCGGTGAAGGCAAGCGGATTCTGACCGTTGTACCGTATGCGCAGGTAACCTTGGAAAATGAGTACCGGTCACTGGAAGTAGATCTCAATCAAATCAACAGATATCAGCGGGAAAATTTTATTATAATCGCGCTGTCTTCCTGACAGCTTTCAATGGCCCATACGATGCTATAGTTTTTATGCTTCACCTGTGTATAGTTGTAGTCACTGATCAGGGAGCATACATCCGCGCCCTCGGCTTTGTAGATAATCATTTCATCGCTGATAAAATCTCTCTCGATGTTCGATGCTTCGAATAATTCCGATAAGCGATAATCACTATTGGGATCCAGATGACCTTCTTCTCGCTCAAATGTGATTTTCTTTATTGTTTTTGCTTCCGAATCGAGTGTG